>JBBRFZ010000016.1:0-29445 GCA_038241165.1 Burkholderiales bacterium
TTGCCGCGAAGTCCTGGTTTGCTCCGGTAAATGGCAACATCATGGATCAAGCAAAGGTCCAACGCGATGATGCAAGACATTTTCTAACTATTACCCGCCGCAACTACGACGTGATCATCGGTGACTTGTTTCATCCTGATCTGGCCGGGATGGGCTCTTTGTTGTCCGTACAACAGTTTCAACGGGCGAAAAATCATTTGAATGCCGATGGGGTATTCGTACAGTGGTTGGCACTTAACCAGTTCGATATTCAGTCCCTTAAAGTTGTTTTACGCAGTTTTAAGCGGGTATTTCCGGATGCGCAATTATTCATGGACGGGATGCATCTGGCCATGGTTGGTCCCAGGCATGGATTTTTGGGCGCAAGCGCATTGCTTGAAAATATGCATCGTTTGACAGCCAAAGAGCAGGGGCTGGCAACAGGAGGCGAGGGGGCATGGACATGGCTTGGACGCTACTGGGGACCCATTTCCGTCGGTGCAGGACCGGTACAGGATGAGTGGGTGCCGTACATCGAATTCAGTCTTCCGCGAGCGCGATATGATGGAAGCGTCAATCTCCCTTCTTTGATGTCGTGGTTGCTGCAACAACACCCGGGACCTGATGCGGCTATGAAAATATTAGGTATAGCCAATACTGACAAGGAAAGTTTCGGACGTGCCTATATTGCGACCGAACTTACAGTGCGGGCATGGGTGGCCTCGATTCAGGGAAATGCGGAAAAAGCGGGAAACCTGATTTGGCTGGCTTATCAGGCAAACCCGCAAGATCACTGGATTGCCGATGCGCTAGCTGATAACATGTTGCAGTCCATATCGCAGGCGAGCCAACATGGGTTGAGCCGGCGCGAGGCATTGCAGAAAATCCTCAAAGTTTCGCCGAATTTTGTTGGTACGTTACGCGCGCTCTGGCATTTGGAACAGTCTGCGGGTAATAAGGAACTGGCGGAAAGTTATCGTTTGCGTTTGCTTGCCGTCTCCCCGTTGGACGGTGACGCGAGAGTAACTCATTGAGTTCGATATAACTGGCCCAGCATTGAAAGGTACACATGTCTTCAGGAATGAACAAGACACTTTCCAGTATACCAATCAAGATCATCGGATCTGGAGCGAATAAGGGCGCGTCAAAATTTCGCTGGAAAAGGCGGACCTTCCAGATAGTCATTTTACTATTACTGGTACTGATTCCGGTATCCGGCTTGTTTCGGATCGACCCTCAAAATGGCGCATTTGTAGTGTTGGGATGGCAAATATGGCTTGCTGATTTCTTTCTGATATTCGGTTTGTGGATCATGCTGGCCAGTGCGCTGGTCGCATTGTACTCGGTTGCGGGAACGGTTTTTTGCGGGTGGGCATGCCCGCAGAATACACTTGCTGAATGGGCAAACCACATGACCCACAAGCTGCTTGGAAAGCGTGCCGAAGTCAGTCTGAGCGGTGCGGCGCCAAAAGTTGCGGCCGCAAAGAACAAGGTATTGAACTGGTCATTGCTCGGGCTCTCGTTTTTACTCGCTGCGATGTTATTTGCGCTGGTTCCATTGCTGTATTTCTATCCGCCGGATGTTGTGTGGTCATTCATTACCTTAAGGCCGGATACAAGATTGGCCGGTTCTTTATACTGGATTTATTCGGTTTGGGTGATGATCATCCTTTTGGATATTTCTGTGCTTCGCCACTTCTGGTGTCGTTTCGCCTGTGTATACAAGGTTTGGCAGCATTCGTTTAAAACCAAGGAAACATTGCATGTGGTTTACGATACCACTCGTTCGGATGCATGCGAAAAATGCAATTACTGCGTTACAACCTGTTTTATCAAGCTGGATCCTCGCAAGACTGAAATGTACGATAGCTGTATCAATTGTGGTGATTGCATTGATGCCTGCAATAGTTTGCAGAATAAAAAGGGCAATACCGGATTATTGCGGTTTGAATTGGGACAACGTGAATCGGCCGGGTTACGGCGATTCCGCGATAATTCCATGTCGTTATTATCCAGATTCCACTGGATTACCCCATTTGCAGCGCTCGGTATCGTATTGTTTGCGTGGGGGGTATGGTCATACCAGCCTTATCACCTGGCAGTCGGCTATTTGGCAACTAATCATAATCAGTCGGCGCGCGAATATCGCATCGAAGTGTCAAGCAAAAGATACCGACCGACGGATTTAAGTTTGTCAGTTGAGGGATTGCCGCAGGATGCCTACAGCCTGAGCAAGCGCAAGGTGAGTTTTGAGTCGGTCGGGCGAACATCGATATATCTTTCGATTTTGCCTAAATTGCATCGTGGTCTATATCCTTTTGTCGTGGTGGCCCATTCCAAGGATGGATGGACCGGACATTTTGATGCTCAGCTATTTATCGAATAGGAGGTATGGTGATGGGACAGCGTGATGAAAATCCTGAATTGATGAATGAAAATCCGAAGTGGGGTGAGCCCCGCAAAGATAATTTCGGTTACGCGTCGGACGAAGAACGTTTGGAAAAGCGCGGCATGGAAGATTGGGAATTGGTGGAGAAGATTCCGGAATCCCAACTGAATGTTCCGTATTGGTTCTGGGCTGTGGTGGCGATTGTGTTGCTGGTGGGAGTCGGCCTCAGCTTTCCATTCTGGGGGCTGCGTCCGGGGGTTGTTGTGAAGTGGACTGACTGGGTGAAAGATCCGGGTTTTTTGGGGTCGCTTGTGTATATTGGCGTTGCCGGGGGATTCGTCTGGTACATGGTGAATATGTACGGATCTGCTGCAGCTGGCAGGTTGGATTCCGACCAGGAAGGGAAAAATGAAGACAAAAAAGATCGGCAGGAATAACAGCCGGTAACTTGTTCGTTATCATAACTTTCTGACTCTATAGTGAAAAAAATACTGGGCATATTGTTAAGTTTGCTTGCGATGGGGCTTGCCGCATGCAGCGATGGTGCCGCGGCGCCATCAATTCCGCCGCAGCACTGGAAAAAATTGGTTGTGCATATCGAGACTCATCCGAATCCGCCGCTTGCGGGTATTTCAGAAATTGTTGTGATCGTCACCGGCCCACACGGCAGACCCGCGGGGGATTTAATCGTGTCCCTTCGTGGAAGCGAGTCAGCGCCGTGGATTCAGGCAATTGAGGATGGATATATCGGTGTGTACCGTCGCGCCGTCGACATTGGCGAGAACAGGGAAGGGGCGGTTCAGGTTCGGTTGCAGCAGGGAGCAGAACAGAAAGTCTTGCTTTTCCCGTTCAAACTGGGGACGGGCTAATTCTGCCTGTCAGTTATTGCGTGGTTGGTTGAACTTGCAATGGTCAAGATGACATTAGCCAGAAAAGTACAAAACCCGACCGCCATTATCGTTCCGGAAATTGCCACGGCGAACCCATAGTAGTGATGTACAGCCGGCACTTCCTGTGGACTGGAATGCAATAACAAGCCTTCCCAGATACCAAAGGTCATGAGTATGATGTAAAAGCTGTAAACACCTGTACTGACCCACCAGAAAGTATGCTGAACCAGTTTTATCGAGTAAATCTTTTTACCGGTGAAGATTGGCAGAAGATAAAAAGTTACGCACATGGACAGCAACACCACTCCTCCAACCAGATTCATGTGTGCATGGGCTAACGGGTCAATCATGTGGCCAGGGCCGCCGTAAGGACTACCGATCGAATCCAGCCAGGCACGAATCGGAGGCATGACCTGGAGCATGCCATGGACAGTGCCGATAAAAAATGAAAAAGCGGAGAGCAGCAGAAATTTTAATAGACGCCGGTGCAGGAGATCTGGTCTCATAGAAGAACGCTGGGATACTTTGTTTAGATTGTTTGGGTGTGGTAGACCGAACAACAGAAAGGCGGTCAGAAAAATTGTTCTTCTGTGAGGCCATAGAAATAAAATGCCCGGCTATACAGCCGGACAATTTCGCCGCGTTCTTGGACGTAAGGGGGGCCTTGTTACTTCTTGTTACCCTCGATGATGCGCTCGATTCCTAGGCTGGATAGTCTGGCTGAAACCACCATCCCCAAAAGAAATATTGCAATTGGCACTAAAAGTTCGATTGGCATGGCTCATTTCTCCGTTTGGTTATGCGACTGATACTAAAGTCTCACAGTCGTCCGTTCATCGACGATCTATGCGCGCATAGTTTATCGGAATCACCCTGCCCATGCAACCACTTAATGTGTAACAAATAATGTGTTACAAAGTCAAAGCGCGCCCTGATTCACAGACGGTACTTAATATTGCTGTCATGGTTTACTTCCTGATAGAATCCTCATGATTTTATAGCTTGGATCTGTTGGTATTGAGCTTGGCTGTGGCTGTGTCAGTTCCCAATGTCAACATTACTTTCATCGGCAAATCACTCAGTTGTCGCAAACAAATTCAGCTGCAACTTCTGCAATCGTGCTGATGCGCTATCTCCATGCATAATTTATATGTATTCCCATGAGGAACTAATTCAAAATGAACAATTGGTTAATACGGATCCCGCAAAAATATTGGGCTTATCTCGCGCTGCTGTTTTGGGGTGCCATGTGTTTTATGTTGTTGAACAAATCAACTTATGGCATCGACGAGGGTGCGGCTCAGGCGCTACTGCTGGTTTGGTCGGTTGTGGACAATGTGGTCAGCTCGATTGTAACTTTGGGGCTACCCGATTTTCGTGCGGTGTTTCTCGCACCTGTAGGCTTTTTATGGACAGGCAATTTGATAGCCGCAAAGATATTTACCATTTTGATGATGTCGGTTACGGCCTGGGCTTTCCACTCATGGCGGCGGCGTAGCGGAGATCCCGAAGGTGCGCTGTTGGCGACCGGATTGTTGCTGATTTCTCCACTGATGTTGAATCAAATCGACAGTATTTCTGTTGCGCCGTATCTGTTGTTTACATTTGTACTTGGCGCATGGACGGATCTGAAGTACCGCGAATCGCCTCAAGCGTTCGGTGGGATGTATTTTGCGCAAATTTTATTATGCCTGGTGAGCGTCACACTTCATCCGGCGGGCCTTGCATACCCACTGGCTTTGCTGTGGTCCTGGTATAAAGCTCCGATTAATAAAAAACAACAAATTTATTTTATCGCCGGTATCGTTTTTACTGTTGTTATCGGTCTGATCCTGACTCTGGGATGGAGTCATGTGGGGTGGTTTGCAAATCCGATGAAGGGCCTGTCGGGCATGCTCCTGGGGCCGAGTCACACCAAAGTTCTTGGAGCTGACAAGTGGATAAGCGGACTGGGGATGCTGTTTGTCCTGCTCGTGGTGATCTGGAAACAGGCGAAAAATTTATGGGCCGATTTTCTGGGACGTATTTTACTGGTCGCGTTCATCATAAGCATGCTGACCGGAGACGAAACTCTCGGTATGGTTGGGCTGACAATTTCCTTATACTGGGGTTTGCCTTTGTTGTTGCAGAACGATCCCGATTTGAAGGGCGGATTCTGGCAGCAGCGCGGCGTGGTGCTGGTGCTGATTTTGGTAATTTCTACAACATATATGATGATTGACAAGACAAACTATCAAAATATGTTGGCGGTGCAGCTTCGACCAAGTGACAGCTTGATCAAATCCTTGGTTGAGGATATCGCGAGTTTGCCCAATGATGGGCATAAGCAAAACTCCCCCGCTGACAAACCGATGCGTATAGCCAGTCAATGGCCGGCCCGGACCATGTTGGCATGCCGCTGCGACACATTGGCATTACCTCCCGCCGCAAAGGATGAGCAAGCCTTGTACGCGATGTTGCAGGGATTGAAGTATCTGGTATTCGATCCGCGAGATCCTGCGAACAGATCGCTTTCTCACAACCTTGCCTTGATGGACGCAGGAAAAGTCGAGACTGTCGCCTTGCAGCAGGGGGGGGTAATTGTGGAAATCAAGCAATCTCCGATAGTGCCAAATAAGTGAGTGGATAGCGAGATGGGTGAGATCCTGGTTTACGTGGTTGTTTCGATCAGTGCGCTGTTCATCGCAGGCTTTGCAGTGCATATGTTCATAGGCGGGTTGGTGAGTCCCGAGTCTGAATATCAGATCATTACTTTAGTTTGTCTGGTTGTTGCCGGTGTCATCGGATACATGACCTGGGACGTCATCCAAAGACGATCCGGACGGAAGTAGTGGCGGTACTCTGATTGTTGTGAAACAGATAGCCTGCTGTTATTTTTTGTGGCGCCTCAACATGTCTTGAGCAGAATTATATTGATCCACAGTTGCAAACTGGCCACGATGAAACACGAACTGCAGTTGTTTTCCCTCACCATCCAGGCCGGAAATACCGAAGGATTTGCCAGCATAATCGGAGTAGTAGCGAAGGCTTTTGACCAAATCTACTTGCGCGCCGTTTCTCAGTACCAAGCCTATACTTTGCTCGGCCACCTTCAGACTTATCGGTGCTGACGGCAACAACATCAACCGTGTTTTGAATACACGGTTAAAACCGGCTATAAAAAAGAAGCAGGTCAGGAAAAAGAATAAATATCCCATATTGTGGTTGTCGCCATACCAAAAACTGGTCGATATCGAGGCAAGTGCAATTACCGTGGGGATGTAAAGCAACAAATCCCATACCATGCCTTTGCGATCCTGAACCAAATCAAATTGTATCGTACCTGCTGCATCCTTATTCGCCATGTTTCTGCCACCCACCTGCTTTTTTGATTGTGCTGCTACGATCAGGATTGGCTCATCACTTCACAATAAATACTGTTTGATGGCTATATCCAATTCGCCGTACAGCGTTGCACCCGCGCGTTCAAAGCGAACAATTCCATGCTTGTCTATGAGGAACGTCCAGGGGTCACCCATGACCTGATAAGCTTTGTACGCTTGCGGGTTTTCATATTGATCTATGTGGATAAATATCATTTGTCCCTGATATTTATCGAGAATTGCTTTAAGCACCTGCAGTTGCGCGTCACAATTGGTGCAATGCCCGGGAGTCGCAAATTCCAGCACAATCGGTTTTCCGGTTAACAGAGCCTTGTCGATCGAATACTGGTACATGCGTGCATCCGGCTGCCGGTAGGTGGTGATTTTACTGAAATCGCCCCCTACGTCAGCCAGGGTTTTGGTGGCCAAACTGGGGGCCTTTTCACCGATAGTGAAGCCCGCAGATAAGCCCCCCTGGCCGCATCCGCCCAGCAAGCCCAGCACTACTATGCAGCAAGCCAACAACAGCAACCGGTTGTTCATCCCTGCTTCTGCCATCCGACGGTGGTTTTGTAAAGGTTGTAGCCCCATATGATGTTTGCCGTCAGGACCACTGTTCCAAATATGCCGACAAAAGCAAGTAGATGGCTGACCAGCTTTTCGGTATCCGGACCCGTGCTCAGTCCCCCGACCAGGCCTGCTGAAAAGAAAAATATCACCATCCCGATCAGCCCGAAGTTGTGCGTCCAAAAGTGAATTTTTACGAGGCGCAAGCTGTAGATAGGCCGGCGGGAGACGGTCGGGACCACATAGTAAAGGGCGGCAAATATGGCCATTTCCACCCAGCCCAGCAGGTTGATGTGTCCATGCGCCAGCGTTATCAAACGACCATGGGCGCTATAATCAACAAAATGCCTGAAGGCCGGGATCCCGCCCATGACGGCACCCCAGGAAAAGCCGATGATGCTGTAAATAATACACGCATATACAAACAATAAAATGTATCTGGTGAATTCCTTGTTGTCTGACACGCTCAGTTCATTGCTTTTTGTCATGCTGGTCCTCTTGTGATTTTGACTTCATCCAGTCGCGTATATCCCGATACTTGCTTCTCCATCCTGCCGGCGTCCACATGTCAACCATAGCGTCGATAAAGCTGGAATCGCCCTTGGGCGGCTCGAATGACGATGAAGAGCCCTGATCGGATTTAAGCTCGGACAGGAATATGGCCATGGCATGCAAATCCGAGTCCGGAAGAGAGGACACATAGGCCGCGTTTTTTGGCGGCGCACCATGGTCCAAAGTCCTTGCACCGTAAGTTTTTTCAGGATACTTGAGAAAATTATAGAAATAATTCACATCATGCTTCGAACCTAATCCATCCAGAGTTACACCCATGCTGGTGCCACTGCCAACGGCTTTATGACAATCGTAACAATTGTTATGTTGATATATACCATAGCCACGTAAACCGGCAGGTGTAAAGTCGTAATGGGTCAGAATTGGGAACAACGGTTTAACACTGTCATGGCTGGCTTTTTGCAATACAGTAAAGTTAATCACCGTAATGACAATCAGTAACCCTACAATCCAGAAAAGAATCTTTTCTCCCTTTTTCATCGTCACCAATCTTGATTAAACATAAGGCCAGTAAGCCGCTGAATTTATTCAATGGCTCACAAAGCAAAAAAGACCGATCATTGCAGACCAGTCTCCATCAAATTTCCCGCACCATACAACCAGTGCGGAAAAGCGCGTAAGAATGCCCAAAAATACGTTACTTGACTATTTTAACGTTGGCCAAAACAGTCGCATTCTCAATTTCCAGACCGTCACCAACCGTGCTATCGGATGCTTGAGACAGGTACGCTGCTGCATTGTTGATATCTTCGTCAGACAGTTTTTGTGCGATCTTTTCCATCATTTGCTTGGGATCATTCGCACGGGAAGCATCACGCCAGTGTGTCAACTGGTTGACCAGGTACACATATTTCTGGTGGCCGATCTTAGGGAATACCGGATCAGCACCACGTCCATCAAAGCCATGGCAGGTTTTGCAGGCGGAAACCTTGTCAGAGCCATAGCGAACCAGAAGCTTGCCCTTGTAGGTTTCACCTACCGCCGTGCCATCAGTCTTAAGCTGGGTGAGATCGGAGCGCTCGGGATTGTCCAGCGGGAAGGAGTCCTCGTATGAGGCCAAGTCACGCATATCCTGTTCCGTCAGTCCCTTGGCAATATCATTCATCTGCATCATCGTTAGATCTTTGCGTTTATCTTCCGCAAAATTGTTCAACTGCTTGACGATGTAAACATACCCAATATTGGCAAGCCTTGGCGTGCCCATATCATCGTTGCCCATTGCCTTGTCACCATGACAAGTCGCGCAAGCGGGAACCTTGTCACCCTTGCCGTTTTCGAATATTTTTTTCCCGTTTGCCGGATTTGCGGTGACAGCGCCCTGATCAGCAAAACCTGCTCCGGAAAAAGCCAGCATGGCAACAGCCCCCCAGCATACCAATGCCAAATTGGATAATTTACTCATGTACCTACCCCTCCCCACTCAAAATTTTTAATTACCGGCACTTAATGCGTGTCAACGTTATTCTATCGCGTTCCTTTGCCAGACTAGCAAATCAGGAATTCTTTTTCATTAGAATAATGGCCAAGCCAAACAAAAAAACGAATATGCCTATATACATGGCAACAACATCGGTGGTATTTGTGTCATATGGTTCAAGCATTTGCAGCTCCTCTGTCAAAGATAATAAAACTAGCAATCCCTATTCCAAGGGCGCAACTGATAATAACATCAAGAAAACAACGTGTCATTTGCCCCTGCCACGAGACAAACAGCAAACGCCTCTGTTACCGCTATAAAGTCAGGCAATCAACAATACCTGGTTACGGATTTTCTGGTTTCATGGCTATACTTCCGAAATACACTTCAGTATTGACCTTCAAACCCAAACCGTTCCGTCCTTACCCAATGCAGCAACTGCTAAAAATGCGCTTTTTCAACTCTCAGCAGAATAGGCAGAAACATAACTGTAAAAGACTACCCACGCACTGACATGGATCAACCAAACTACATATAATTTGCGGTCGTATACTCGAATAATGATGCCGAAATCGTCCATGATCGGCTATACCCAAAGTTGAATGAGTGTTAAGCACCCCCCAAATTGTGCCTGGAGGAGTGGGATGGCATCAGGGGGATTTGCAGGTGTTTCACACGATCAGGTGTATTTCAGGTAGCTAAGTGGCATAATACTTGGCACTTCAAGGAGGATTTATGGATGAATCGGTCAATCAACTGATAGTAGATATGGAGCTGATACGTCGGCTTGACAAGAACGGACCGCGCTATACCTCTTATCCTACTGCGGATCGTTTCGTTGAAGCATTCGATGTCAAAAGCTATAACCAGTGGGTGGCAAAACGCGATATTGCTGGTGTCGGCCGCCCGCTGTCGCTATATATCCATTTGCCATTCTGCAATACCTTGTGTTTTTATTGTGCCTGCAACAAGGTAATAACCAAGGATCGCAGCAAATCCGCCGAGTACGTGCGTTACCTGATAAAGGAAATGGCCATGCAGGCGATGCTGCTCGGGCCTGATCAGGTCGTAGAGCAACTGCATTTCGGCGGCGGCACGCCGACTTTTTTGAGCGATGATGAGATTCGCCGTGTAATGGCGTCGATTCGCCAGCACTTCAGGCTGGTTGAAGACGGCGAATACTCGATTGAAATAGATCCGCGCAAAGTGAGCGACGAAACCATCGCGCTGCTGGGAGAAGTGGGCTTTAATCGGATCAGTATCGGTGTGCAGGATTTCGATGACGAGGTTCAACGCGCGGTGAATCGCATCCAGAGCGAAGAAGAAACGTTGCGCGTGATACATGCGGCGCGCGCCAATGGCTTCAAATCTGTGAGCATCGATCTGATTTACGGTTTACCCAAACAAACCCTGAAAGGCTTTAGCGTGACGCTGGATAAAGTCATTGCAGCCAATCCCGATCGCCTGTCCATCTATAACTACGCGCATATGCCGACCATCTTCAAGCCGCAGCGGCGGATCCACGAGGAAGACCTGCCGGCGCCGCAAGTAAAGCTGGATATTCTCGACATGGCAGTGAAAAAACTGACCAATGCCGGCTATGTCTATATCGGTATGGATCACTTTGCCAAACCCGAAGATGAGCTTGCCTTGGCGCAGCGCCAAGGCAAACTGCATCGCAATTTTCAGGGTTATTCCACCCATTCTGATTGTGATCTGCTTGCGCTCGGTCTGAGCTCCATCGGCAAGATCGGCCCGACCTACAGTCAGAATTATCGTGAACTGGAGGATTATTACAAGGCGCTGGACAGCGACGTGTTACCCATCATGCGCGGCCTCGAATTGAACGACGACGACCTGATGCGTCGCGCAATCATTCAGGCCCTGATGTGCCACTTCGAGCTTGACCAAGAGTCTTTCAACGGTACCTACCAGATAGATTTCAATAGGTATTTTGCCACTGAACTGGAGGAGCTGCGCGAATATGAACGCGAAGGCCTGCTGGTTATTTCTCCGCAATCGATAAGAGTCACTCCCAAGGGACGAATGCTGATACGCAACATCTGTATGGTGTTCGACAAGTATTTGCGCACGCGGCAGGAGCATGCACTCTATTCGAAGGTGATTTAGGGTCCGGGGTCGGTCCAGCCCTTTGCATTTTCGCTCAGCAAAAATTCATTTTGATTTTTTAGTGGATCGGGCATGAACAGAATCCTTAAGTATGGTTTGTTGGGTGTGGGCGCCGTCGTTGTCGTCGCGGTTGCGGGAGCGGCGTATCTGGCTGCAACTTTCAATCCCAATGACTACAAGGCGCAGATCATCAAGGCAGTGAAGGACAGCAAACAGCGCAATCTGCGTCTTGATGGCGATATCAAACTGTCTTTCTACCCAAACATCGGTGCCAGTCTGAGCAAGGTGTCACTATCCGAGTTCAGGAGCGACAGGGATTTTGCGGCGATCGAATCCGCGCGTGTTTCGCTGGAATTCATGCCTTTGCTGCGCAAGCAGGTGGTGGTGGATGAAGTATCAATAAGCGGCTTGAAGGCTACGCTGGTCAAGTACAAGGACGGTTCGACCAATATCGACGACCTGTTGAACTCATCCGGGCAGGAGCCGCAACAAAAGACGAAGAGTGCCCCCGCTGGTCCGGCGGTCAAATTCGACATCGCTTCTGTATCCGTGGAAAAAACCGATCTCAGCTATCGCGATGAGGCCAGTGGCGCTAAATACGATATCAAGGACTTGAATCTCAAGACCGGGCGTATCGCCATCGGCGTTCCGGGCAAAATCGAGCTATCGGCGACCATAAAGGCCAATCAGCCCAAGCTCGATATCAACACGCAACTCAAAACTACGCTGACCCTGAATCCGGATAAGCAGAAGTACCGGTTACAAGACATGGACCTGCAGGTAAGCGGTTCTGCATTGGATATCAGCAAGCTGAATGTGCACGCCAGTGGAGACATGAGTGCGGACCTGGCTACCCATGAGTTCACCGCGAAAGAATTTTCTTTGAATGCGAGCGGCGTGAAGGTCAAGGACAAGTTTGAAGTTACGCTGAATGCCCCGTCACTGAATCTGACCAGGGATAAATATTCCGGTGATAAGTTGATGCTGAATGCCAATCTGGATGCGTCATTCGGCAATGTTGCCGCAAGCCTTTCGCTGCCGGGTGTGGAAGGCAATACGCAATCGTTCAAGGTCAGCGCGCTGAGCCTGGATTTGAATGTGAAACAGCCCGAACAGGCATTCAAGCTGAAACTCAGTTCACCTCTGTCGGGAAATATCAAAACACAGCAATTCAATCTGAACAAGCTCAGCATAGCGGTGACTGCCACCGGCGACAAACTGCCTAACAAATCGGTGAGCAGCGAGATGACGGGCAACGTGCATATTGATGTGCTGAATAAAATCGTGCAGGCGAATTTTGCCGGCGGCTTGCTGCAAAGCCAGATCAAGGCAAAAGTCGGTGTAAAAGGGTTTGCCGAACCGGCAATCAATTTTGATGTGGATGTGGACCGGTTCGACGCTGATCTATATATGCCGAAAAAGTCCACCAACGCAGGCCAAAAGTCTCAAGCCAGTCCACCCGAGCAGCCGCTGGATCTGTCCGCTCTGCGCACACTCAATCTGGACGGTAACCTGCGCATCGGTTCGCTCAAGGTGGCGAACATAAAATCCAGCCAGGTGCATCTGGGTGTGAATGCGCATAACGGACTGGTGGATATCAGCCCCCTGTCCGCCAATTTGTATCAGGGCAATTTGAATGGCAGTCTGAGCGTCAACACGCATGGCATCCCCAGCTTTGTTATCAAGCAGAAACTAACCTCTGTTGACATCGCACCCCTGTTGAAAGATGCCGCCAATCTTGATTTGGCGGAAGGCAGGGGCAACATCGTGCTGAACCTTACCACGCGGGGCAATACAGTCAGCGCCTTGAAAAAAGCGCTGAATGGCAGCGCGTCGGTTAATCTCGCGAATGGCGCGATCAAGGGCATCAACCTGACCAAGCTGGTGCAGGGCATGCAGAATCTCAGCCGGGACACCCGGGCGCAGACATTGGGCGTGGACAAGAGCGAGAAAACTGCGTTCAGCGAGTTCAAGGCCAACTTCAGGGTGCATAACGGCGTGGCCCATAACGATGACCTGGCAGTCAAATCCACTGTGCTGCGTCTGAGCGGCAATGGCGACATCGACATCGGGCATGACAATCTGAACTACAACGCAAAGGCTACGCTTGCCAAGACCGAGCAGGGCAGTACCGGAACACTGCCTGTGAATGTGAGCGGCCCATTCGATGCGCTCAAATTCAAGATCGATTATGGGGCGCTGTTCGTTGATGTCGCCAGGCAAAAACTCGATGAGAAAAAAGACAAAGTGAAAGAAGATGCCAAGAGCAAGCTGCAGGAAGAATTGAAAAAGGGCTTGAAAGGCTTGTTCAGGTGATTTCCCCGCCGCTATGCCGCAACACCCGAACATGAGCGCTGGCTAGCAAGTGGATTTTGCTTCCCGTTTGATCGCCTGGCAGCGCACGCACGGTCGCCATGATCTGCCTTGGCAAGGTGCGGATGCCTATCGGGTGTGGTTGTCCGAGATCATGCTGCAACAGACGCAGGTCGCAACCGCCATTCCCTATTACCAGCGTTTTGTCGCATCGTTTCCGACCATTGTCGCACTCGCCGCAGCAACAGAAGAGCAAGTGCTCGCGCACTGGAGCGGTCTCGGCTACTACGCACGCGGACGAAATTTGCATGCCGCTGCGCAGATTATCGAGGAAAAATATCATGGCCAGTTTCCGCAAGAATTCGAACAAATACTCGAACTTCCCGGTATCGGACGCTCCACAGCGGCAGCGATCTGCGCGCTAGCCTGGCACGAACGCCGCGCGATCCTGGATGGCAACGTGAAGCGCGTGCTGGCGCGCTACTGTGGCATAGCCGGGTCACCGGGCGAGAAGTCGGTTGAAACCCGACTTTGGCAACTGGCCGAAGCCTTGCTGCCGAATCGCGACATCGCTGCTTATATACAGGCGCAGATGGACCTGGGCGCAACGCTGTGCATGCGCAGTAGGCCGAAATGCGATATGTGTCCGGTGCAAAGTGATTGTGTGGCCTTTCAACACGGACGAGTGAGCGAGTTGCCCACGCCCCGGCCCCGCAAAACCATGCCGGAAAGACACGCAACGTTCCTGTTGCTGATGAACGGCAATGAAATTCTGCTGGAAAAACGCCCCGGCAGCGGTATCTGGGGAGGGCTGCTGTGCCCGCCGCAATTCGACGATGAGGTGGCGGCAAGGGATTGGTTCCTGCGAAATGGAATGGATGCGAGCAGCGGGGAAAGGTTGGGGGCATTCACCCACACTTTTACGCATTTCAAGCTGCACATCACTCCGTTGCAAATTCAACTTTCGCGCAAACCATTGAGTGTTGAGCAGTCGGGTAGTGTATGGCTGGAGGTGGAGGAGGCGTTAAGGGCGGCGATACCGACGCCGGTGAGGAAGGTGTTGGAAAGTTTAAGCCGTTCGCCCTGAGCTTGTCGAAGGGTCGCCGCGTAGCGGCTGGCACTCTTACGGATACTGTCGGAGCATGAATAACCAAAGGCAAAGTCGCGGGGTGTGGCCCCGCCGCCAGTCACTTTTCTTGTCTTGCCAAGAAAAGTAACCAAAAGAAATCGCCCCCGGTTTACCGCCCCTGCGGGGTGCCCTGCGTTGCTCGACTGGTCAGGCGGCTGCGGAACTTGCACGATCCGCTACGCGTCCACGTGCTCAAACAGTCCTCGCCGAAATCCCCTGACCAGCCTGCGCTACTCGGCGGCGCACAGGGGAATATAAAGCAGAAGATGTTGTGTACGCTGTGCACACGCCTTTTGTTTTAACATCAGTGTAGCGTACGCTACGCTGATGATGGTACAAGCTAAGACTCGGCCCAGTTAATTTGCAACATGATTGGAGCTATTCATTCCACCATAGCTGCAAAATTGATTTGCTGTTAGATTGCGCGTTGATGTGTCTTGAGTCCCCGAGTTGTTTGAACTGGGATATGAGCGTGGTATCTTTTTCATGAGGACGGACTGCATGTTTTGTGTTCAGTGTGGTGCAAAAGTTGAAGAAGCAGCGAGCTTCTGTGGTAGCTGCGGGCAGCCATTAGTGAAGCCAATCGTAAGAGGAAGCGATCTGTCGTTACCGCCTTTCCCTCTTTTAAAGGCTGAAGAACGGGTTGCAGAAATCCAAATCTGAAACCGTACCCGATGGAGTTTCCCACCAAACACTTTGGAAGCGCATAAGACCGTACGTTCTCTTCTTTCTGTGGTTCGCCATGGCAATGAACGTATTTACATTTGTAATCTTCAGCACGCGTAGGATGGGTGGAGCGCAGCGATACCCATCATTGTTCTGCCCACTTCTTCACCAACACCTGCTCCACCCCAAGGTGATCCAATATCCTTGCCACGACAAAATCCACGATGTCATGCACGCTCTGCGGATGATGATAGAAGCCCGGATTGGGTGACATGATCACGGCTCCGGCGTGAGACAGTTTGAGCATGTTCTCGAGATGGATGGCGGAGAACGGCATTTCGCGTGGCACCAGGATCAGCGTGCGTTTTTCCTTGAGCATCACGTCGGCGGCGCGGGCGATCAGGTCATCGCTGACGCCGCCCGCGATCTTGCCGAGCGTGCCCATCGTGCAGGGGCAGACTACCATCGCGTCGCCGGGATTTGAGCCGGAGGCCATGGGTGCATACCAGTCCTGTATACCGAACACTTTCAGTTCTCCACTGAATGTGCCGAAGCGTTCCTTGAGCAATTGCTCAGCATCGCCAGGGCGATTGGGTAGCGTGAAATCCAGTTCCTGTTTGGCGACGATCTGCGCGGCCTGGGTATATACCAGATGTACGCGCTGGCCGGCTTGCAGCAGACATTCGAGCAGGCGCATGCCGTAGGGCATGCCGGAGGCGCCGGTAAAAGCTACGGTTATGGTCTTCATGTGGTGTTCCCGATTACGGTTGTGTTGAGCGTTTCCGCATTATCCATGAAACGCGCCGCGATCAAACCGTTCACCGTGCCGAACACCAGTGCGGCGGTGGCGAAAATGGGGATCAGGTAGGCGATACCGGCATGAGGGATCAGCCACAGGTACACCACCAGCATCTGTCCGGTGATATGGGCGAATGCGGCGTAGATGCTATGGCTGACCGGACCGAACCAGCGTGATGGCAGATGTTGTGCAAAGGCCAGCACGACCAGGCTGCATATTGCACCGAACAGACTGAGAAAAAATCCCGGCGCGAGAAAATTGCCAAACAACAAACTGCCCGCCAGCACGCGCAACAGCGATACCCATGCCGCCGCGCGCCAACCGTATCGGGCCAGCACAATCAGCGTGACGATGTTGGCCAATCCGGGCTTGACGCCGGGCAGGGGGGAGGGGATCGCACTTTCCAGTATTGTGAGACCGAGCGCCACTGCCGCCATGCGCGCGACATGATGGTCTTCGGCGGTGGTGTTTAACAGAACAGAGGTGCAAGGTTCAAGGTGCAAGGTACAAGGCAAATCAGGGACGGGGCTTGTCCCTTTTCCCTTTCCCCTTGTGCCTTGATCCCGATTCTCAGTAGTTGAGGCTGTCATATGTTCTTCTGCTGCCGGCCAATTCGACACTCACCTGATTGGGCAGGCAAAGCGCAATCTCCCCTGACTGCTGCAGCCAGCCCTGCCGTACGCAATACTGGCGCGGGCTGGGATCGGAGGCGATGCGTGCTTTGCGGTTCTGAATGCTGACGATGGTTACCCCGAGAGGACCGGGCACCTCAATCTGCTGGTTGCGTGACAGGGCTACTTCCCTGAATATCTTTCCGCCGCTGCGGATGATGGCCTTGTCGGCGAGGTCGCCGCTCCACAGCTTGAGCGTCAGCAGTGCCACGAATATTCCGCCCAGCAACAGCGTCAGCCAGTCGCCGAGCTTGATGTGCTGCAATGCCTCGCTGTACATGGGCTATTGTGTCAATTCGCGATGACGCACCAGCACCTGCTGCTGATGCCCGAAGTGAAGTGCGAGCTTTTCGGCAAGATAGACCGAGCGGTGTTGCCCGCCCGTGCAGCCGATGGCAACGGTAAGATAGCTGCGATTATCGGCAACAAAGCTGGGCAACCAGCGCTCCACGAAATGGCGGATGTCGCCAAACATCTGCTGTACATCGGCAATATTGTCCAGAAATTCGATGACCGGCGCATCGCGCCCGGTGAGCGGACGAAGTTCCGGAGCATAGTGCGGATTGGGCAGGCAGCGCACATCAAACACCAGATCAGAATCGAGCGGTATGCCGTGCTTGTAGCCGAACGACTGGAACAACAGCGTCAGTCGCGCACGATCCACTTTGATGAATTGCTTGATCCAGTTGCGCAGCGCATTGGCATTGAGTTCGGTGGTGTCAATGTGATGGCCGATGTCGCTAATTTCGGAAAGTAATTCACGTTCGTAGCTGACGCATTCCGGCAAAGTACGGACGCCGTCGCTGAGCGGGTGCAGGCGGCGTGTCTCGGAAAAACGTTTTACCAGCGTATCGGTCTGGGCATCCAGAAACAGCACATGCACGTCCGTCTCCGACACGCTACTGATGGGGCTACTAGCCATTCGACTAGGCGAGTCAACAACACTCGCCAAGTCGCTGGTTATGGCGTAGCCAGCCGATTGCGGGAGGAGGCGGGGGGACGGTATTCCCGCACCGGACGCTTGCGCGCACCGTGTCATGCCGTCCACACCTTGCTGTCTGATCTGCTGCAGCAGCGGCGGAAGGCGTTGCACACTGTTCGCACTGCGCACGTCTATACTGACGGCGATGTTGCTGTATCCGGCATGTTGCAGGTGTTCCACCAGTGCGGCCAGCATGTCGGCGGGCAGATTGTCCACGCAGTAAAAGCCGCTGTCTTCCAGTACCTTGAGCGCGATGCTCTTGCCGGAACCCGATAAGCCGCTGATCAGGAATAATTGCATCCCGGGTTCCGTTTAATCTTCCAGCAGCAACTGGTCGTGGCGCGAGATAAATTCCTGCATGCTGTTGATGCCGCGCTGCTGCAACACAAAGTTGCGTGCTGCAGCTTCAACCAGGACTGCAAGATTGCGCCCTGCGACCACCGGGATGTTTACCGTACTGATGTTTACGCCGAGGATATCCTGGTGCGTGGCATTGATGGGCAAACGTTCCATTTGTGACAGGTCGCCGCCAGGCGGGCGATGCAGGTGCACGATGAGCTTCAGGCTCTTTTTTCGCCGCACTGCCGTTTCGCCAAACATGGTGCGGATGTTCAATACACCCAAACCGCGTACTTCGAGAAAATCACGCAACAGTTCGGGGCAGCGACCCTCCAGCGTATCGGGCGCGATGCGGTGCAATTCGACGATGTCATCGGCAACCAGACCGTTGCCGCGTGTGATGAGTTCAAGTCCCAGCTCGCTTTTGCCGACAGTGCTTTCGCCGGTGATCATCACGCCAACGCCAAGCACGTCGAGAAACACGCCGTGGCGGTTGGTCGATTCTGCCAGTTCCTTGGCGAGATAATGGCGGATCAGCCACATCAGGTGAACGCTGGTCAGGGGAGACGCAAACAAAGGAATATGGGACCGGTTGGCAAACTCGATGATTTGAGCCGGTATTTCGATTGTGCCGGCCACAATCAAACAGGTTGTGCCGTTTTGCTCGATTTGACGAAACGCGCTGTCGCGTTGTTCCGTGCTCAGGCCATTCAGATAATCCAGTTCGGTCTGACTCAACACCTGCACCCAGTTCGGGTGGATCAGGTTCCAGTGGCCGATGAGACCGTTGTTGGATGTGTCGACAAGATCGCTGTCGATGATGCGATCTGTGCCATCCGCTCCGGCAACACGGCTGAGCTGCAACCGTTTCTGTTTGTCTTCAAACAATTTCCGGACGTTAACCTGGCTCATGTCAGGCTCTTCCAGTCATAAAACAGCTGATGGATGCTGGCAGTGTCTTTGCAGGCAAGCAGGTTATTGCGAAATTGTGTATCGCTGAACATTTGCGCCAGTTCGCCAAGGATCTGCAGATGCAAATCATTGGCGCGTTCCGGCACCAGCAACACGAAAATCAGGTTCACCGGTTGGCCATCCGGCGCGTCGAATGGAATCGGGTACGAAGTCATGACAAACGCCGCAGTCGCTTCGCGCAACTTCGTGATTCGTCCATGAGGGATCGCAACACCTTGCCCCAGGCCGGTTGAACCAAGCTTTTCGCGCGCGAACAGGCTGTCGAATACCTGGCTGCGGGCAATCTGCTGGTTGTTTTCAAACAATAAGCCAACCCGTTCAAACACGCGTTTCTTGCTGGTGGATTCGTTGTCCAACAGAATGTTGTCGGGCAGCAGGATTTTGCTGATCAGGTTCATAATGAGGGCCGATATAAAAGGGGCGGATTGCGCCCGCCCGTGGTTGATTACTCGGAAACCGCCTGTTTTCCCGTGTCGTCATGGCGACGCGAGGACAGTTTGTCCTTGTGCTTGCGCACCTGACGATCCAGTTTGTCTATCAGCATATCGATGGCGGTGTAAAGATTCTCATCTTCGGCTTCCGCGAACAGATTTTTGCCGCTGACATGCATGGTGGCTTCTGCCTTCTGTTTCAGCTTTTCAACGGAAAGGATCACATTCACGTCAATCACCATATTGTCAAAATGACGTTTGATTTTATCAAGCTTTTCAGTCGCGTAATCGTGAATGGCGGGCGTGATTTCCAGGTGGTGTGAGGTTAGTTGGAGGTTCATCATGTGCTCCTTGTATTTTAGAGTGATTTACGGAGGTTCACCGGGAGTATGCGCATTGATTCCCGGTACTTTGCTATGGTACGCCGGGCGACTACGATGCCCTGCTGAGCCAAGATTTCTGACATGCGGCTGTCAGTAAGCGGTTTGTGCCCGTCTTCGGCGCTGACCAGTTGCTTGATCAGTTCGCGTATCGCGGTGGATGAACAGGTGCCGCCGCTTTCCGTGGCCAGGCCGCTGCCGAAGAAATGTTTGAATTCGTATATGCCACGCGGGGTCCGCATGAATTTTTGTGTGGTGCTGCGAGATATGGTGGATTCGTGCAACTCCAGTTCGGCGGCAATTTCGCGCAATACCAGCGGACGCATCCCGATTTCGCCATGCTCGAAAAAATTCACCTGCCGCTCCACGATGGCTTGCGCGACCCGCAGAATGGTATCAAATCGCTGTTCCAGATTTTTGATCAGCCACTTGGCCTCCTGCAATTGTACAGCGAGTTGGGATGAATTCTTGTCGGAACGCTGCTGCAGGATGTTGGCGTAAATCTGATTGACGCGCAGTTTGGGCATCGCTTCCACATTGAGTCTTGCGCGCCATTTGTTTTTGTATTTTTCCACGATAACGTCGGGTATCACATAGTCGGCGACGCTTTGCCCGAACTCGGCCCCGGGTTTCGGGTTCAGACACGTGATCAAATGTTGTGCGGTGCGCAATTCATCATCCGAGCAGCGCAGCAGTTTTTTTATCTTGCTGAAGTCATGTGCAGCCACCAGATCAAGGTGATGACTCACCAGACGAACAGCCAAATCGCGCTGAGGGGTGTCCTCCGGCAATGCTTTAAGTTGCAGTGCCAGACACTCGCCCAGATTTCGTGCGCCCAGGCCGGGTTGATCAAGATGTTGCAGTTGCACCAGTGCGGTTTCCAGATCGTCCAGCGTGATTTCAAGTTCGCCGGGCAACAGGCCCGCCAGTTCTTCCAGATCCTGGGCAAGATAACCGTTTTCATCCAGCGCATCGATCAGCAGTCCGACCACCTTGCGGTCTTTGTCATCAATCGAACTGGTAGTCAACTGGCTATGCAGATGCGCACGCAGGCTGGCTTGTTCAGCAGCTTGTTCCGGATAGGCTTCGTCTTCGTCGTCCGTGCTGCGCATGGTCCCGCTGCCGGTATTCCAATCGGCTGGCTCGTTGCCAAAGGTATCCGGACCAGAGTCGTCTGTGCCACGATCTTCAGTCTGTGTTGCCTGGGGTTGTTCCGCGCTCGCGGTGCTGTGAGCCGGCAAAGTTGAAACTTCCGGCGTGAAAACACCCGCCGCAGATTCATCGGCCGCTTCCAGCATGGGGTTCTCTTCCAGCAAGCGTGCAACTTCCTGATGCATATCCTGCGTGGACAGTTGTAGCAGGCGGATAGCCTGTTGCAACTGCGGGGTAAGCGCCAGTTGTTGGGAGATTCGAAGTTGGAGAGTGGGTTTCATAGCCTGATGTTGTGTCTGAGGTATGTTTTCGTTACAGCTTGAAGTGCTCACCCAGATACACTTTCCTTACGCCCTCATTATAAATGATTTCGTCCGGCTTGCCTTCCGCCATTACCGACCCGGCGTTGATAATGTAGGCACGGTCGCAGATGCCCAGGGTTTCACGCACATTGTGGTCGGTGATCAGCACGCCGATGCCGCGCTCTTTGAGAAAATGAATGATTTTCTGAATATCCAGCACGGCGATCGGATCAACGCCGGCAAACGGCTCATCCAGCAGAATGAAGCGCGGCTCGGTCGCCAATGCGCGGGCGATTTCGACGCGCCGCCGTTCACCGCCTGACAGACTGATGGCGGGGTTGCCGCGGATGTGCGTGATGTGCAGGTCTTCCAGCAATTTATCCAGATGGTTTTGCAGACCATTATCAGTATGGCCCTGAAGTTCCAGCACAGCCTGGATATTTTGCGATACCGTCAGGCGACGAAAGATCGATGCTTCCTGTGGCAGGTAACCGAGTCCCAGTCGGGCGCGACGGTGGATCGGCAGATGAGTGATGTTTTGATCGTCGATAAATATTTCCCCCCCGTCTGCTGCGATCAGTCCGACGATCATGTAGAAAGCAGTGGTTTTACCCGCGCCGTTCGGGCCGAGTAGTCCAACCACTTCGCCGCTCTTGACGGACAGGGAGGCATCGCTCACCACAGTGCGCGAGCCGTATTTTTTCTTCAGCCCGACTGCGCGAAGTTCACTCATTTGGCTTGGCCGGAGCAACAGTTGGCGCGGGTGTGACGGGTAATACGCCGGACGCGGATGGCGGTGTCATGTTGTCTTTTTTCCTGGGTTGCAGCACTGCACGCACGCGTTGCGGCGGACCATTGCCTGTGTTCGCGTCATTGCTGTTCACTTTGAATATTTCGGTCTTGGCGTTGTAAGTAATATGATCGCCGCTTACCTCGTCCAGATTGCGCTTCAGCCGTGCTTTTCCATAGAGGTTCAAGATCCCGGTGCGCGTGTCATATTCGATGTGTTCGCCATAACCTTCCACGTATCCCTCCAGGGTTTCGCGCTTTTGCCGGAACTCGGCGGGCTTGCCGTACGCATTGGCGTGCTGGTAGCCATCCTTGTCCTGCGTCACGACGATCTTGTCGCCACGTATCAACAGGGTGCCCTGCGTCAAGCGCACGTTGCCGATAAAGGTGCTTATTTGTTGTGCGTCGTTCATTATCACCTGATCGGCCTCCAGGTGCATCGGTTCGTCGCGGTCGGCCAGTTTGGCAAAACAGGCCGGTGCCCAAAATTGCAGGAAAACCGGCAGCAGGATAGTGGACAGCAATAATTTACGGTTTGTTTGGTACATATTCGCTATTGACTTGAGAAAGCAGTTTCAGGGTGCGTGTCTTGTTGTTCATTTCCATGCCTGTCGCGTGCACGATGCTGTGAGTATCGACGATAGTCACGGCGCGGTCGGTGTTCGCCAGATCCTGGTCCGGGATGATATGCAGATACTGGGTTTGCAATGTCATTTGACCCTGCTGCGCGCTTGCCGCGCGCAGCACTTTGACATTGTCGCGCAGAAACACCTCGTCGCCATTGCTTGAGACGGTGCCGTGTTCGGCTGTGGCATGAATTACCGGCTGTCCAGGGGACAGCATGGTAATGTGGGGCTCATCCACTGTGGTGCTGTCGTCATCCGGGTAATGCTGCAATTTTTTTGCCGCCAGGATGAAGTTTGGCTTGCCCTGTACATTCAGATTGGTCGCGGAAAAATTTTCCATGATCGCATCGGGGTCGTGGCGTTTGCTTTCAGGCTGTACCGATCCTGGCAACACCTGCTGGTTCAGCCAATAGGTGGCCGCCAGCAAGGCAAGCAGTGGTAACAGCGGCAGCCAGTGGCGGATACGGGAGACAATAATCATTGCAAAAAGGGTGCAAGCTGCGCATCCAGCGTGTCCTGAGCCGACATGATCAACTCGCAGGCTTCGCGCACCGCGCCATGCCCGCCACCGCGCTGTGTGACATAGTGTGAGTGTTTTTGCACCAGCAGCGGAGCTTCCGGCACGCTGATCGCCAAACCGACATGACGCATCACCGTGAGATCAACCACATCATCGCCCATATAGGCGGCGGCATCACGGGATAGTTTGAGTTTGTCGAGCAGGTCGACCATGGCTTCCAGCTTGTTTTCCACCCCCTGGTAGAGATGGGTGATACCGAGATTGTTCGCGCGTGCTTCGACGCAACGGGAAGTGCGCCCGGTGATGATCGCAACTTCCACCCCGCTGGCGTGCAGCATTTTCAGACCATGCCCATCCAGCGAATTGAATCGTTTGAATTCCTCACCGGAATCGGAAAAGTACAATCCGCCGTCGGTCATCACGCCATCGACATCGAAAGCAATCAGACGTATCAATTTTGAGCGGCTCAACAACATGACTTTCCCCTGCAACAGTTATCGGACGCCAGTTGGTGTTGCCACAACTGATAGTTGGCGAACAGTGCCATCAGATCACTTTGGCGTGCAACAGGTCGTGCATATTCAGCGCACCGACCAGCATGTCCTGTTCATCCACAACCAGCATCTGGCTGATGTTGAATTTCTCCATCATCTGCACGGCCTCTGCGGCCAGTCTGTCCGGGCCGATACGGTGCGGGTTGGCGGACATCACGCTACGTATCGGCGTGGCGTTGAAATCCAGTTTTTGCGCGAGCGTGCGGCGCAGATCTCCGTCGGTATAGATGCCCAGCACGTGCTGCCCGGCATCCACGATGGCGGTCATGCCCACGCCTTTTTTCGAAATTTCCAGAATCGCATCGCCCAGTGTCGCGTCCAGACTTACCATGGGCAGACGCTCGCCGTTGCGCATGATGTCGCTCACCCGCGTGAGCAAGCGACGCCCCAGGCTTCCGCCGGGATGAGAGCTGGCAAAATCTTCCGCGCCGAAACCCTTGGCATCCAGTAGTGCCACCGCGAGCGCATCGCCCAGCGCCAATGCTGCCGTGGTGCTGGCAGTGGGCGCCAAACCCATCGGGCAAGCTTCCTTGTCCACCGCCGCGTTGAGATGCACATCGGCAACTCTGGCAAGGCTGGAAGCCGGATTTCCGGTCATGCTGATGAGCTTTGCACCCCGGCGCTTGATTACCGGCACGATGGTCATGAGTTCCTGGCTTTCACCGGAGTAGGACAGGGCTATGATGACATCCTCGCTGGTGATCATGCCCAGATCCCCGTGGCTGGCTTCGCCCGGATGCACGAAGTAGGCCGGTGTCCCGGTGCTGGACAGGGTCGCGGCTATCTTGCGGGCGATGTGTCCGGATTTTCCCATGCCGCTGACGATGACGCGGCCTTCGCAGCGCAACACCACATCCATCGCATGCAAAAAAGTGTCATCAAGGCGTGTGCTCAGAGCCTGCACGGCAGAGGCTTCGATGTTTAACACCTCGCGAGCGAGTGCAAGCGCGTGGGGCGTGGCGGACAGAGTTTTATTCATAAGTTCTGGATTATAGCAGCGCGCCCCATTCCCAGAGAAATTTTGCCATAGTGAATTTGCCATAGTGAATTAGCCAAGGAAGTTTTGAAAGCGCGTGCAACTTAGTGCATTATCCGCACATGCCGACTAATGTTTCCAGAACACGCACATGACCAACTCATTACCACTCCTGCTGACCCTGCTTGCCGTTGCGGTGGGTGTGGTTGTGCTGTGCCGCATACTGCGATTGCCTGCGATGCTGGGCTATCTTCTCGTCGGCATCCTGATCGGTCCCCATGCGCTGGGCTGGATACCCGATGCGCCGGAAACTCGCCATCTCGCCGAATTCGGCGTGGTGTTCCTGATGTTCAGTATCGGTCTGGAATTCAGCCTTGCACGGCTGCGCGGCATGCAGCGCCTGGTATTCGGCCTGGGCACCGCCCAGGTGGTGGCTACCATGCTGCTGGTCATGCTCTCCTCACTTTTCTTCGGACTCGATTGGCGCGCCGGTTTGGCGCTGGGCGGTGTGCTGGCAATGTCTTCCACGGCGATCGTCAGCAAGATGCTGGTCGAAAGGGCCGAGCTGAACTTGCCGCACGGGCAAAAAATCATGGGCGTGCTGCTGTTCCAGGATCTGGCCGTGGTACCGCTGATCATCATCATCCCTGCATTGGCCAGCAGTGGGGAACAACTCTATCTTACTATTGGTATCGCGCTGTTCAAGGCGGCACTGGTGTTGTCTGCCTTGCTGATCTTCGGGCAGCGGATGTTGCGTCCGTGGTTTCATCTGGTCGCGATGCAAAAATCTTCCGAACTGTTCATGCTCAACGTGTTGCTGTTTACGCTGGGTCTGGCCTATATCACCGAGCTGGCCGGACTCTCGATGGCGCTTGGCGCATTCGTCGCCGGGATGCTGATCTCCGAAACCGAATATCGCTATCAGGTTGAAGAGGACATCAGGCCGTTCCGCGATGTGCTGCTCGGATTGTTCTTCGTCACCATCGGCATGCTGCTCGATTTGCATAATGTAATCTCTGGAATAGGCTGGGTGCTGCTGGTGCTGCTTATCCTGTTGCCGTTCAAGGCCGCGGTGGTGACGCTGCTGGCGCGTGCATTCTCGGGAGACTGGGGTTCATCGATACGCAGCGGCCTGGGATTGGCTCAGGCGGGTGAATTCGGCTTTGTGCTTTTGACACTTGCGGGTGGGGCGCATCTGCTGCCTGCGGAAGTGATGCAGAACGTACTGGCGGCGATGCTGATCTCCATGCTGGCTGCGCCCTTTCTGATTCAGCATGCCGAAGACATTGTGCGGCGGATATCGCCGTCGGCGTGGATGGACCGGGCATTGCAGATACACCAGATTGCAGTCAAAACCATGGCCACCGATGCCCACATCATCATTTGCGGCTTCGGGCGGAGTGGTCAAGCACTTTCGCGCTTCCTGTCGCAGGAAAATATCCGCTTCATCGCGCTTGATCTTGACCCGCGCCGCGTTCACGAGGCGGTGTCTGCGGGAGACAGTGTGGTTTACGGCGACGCCTCCAAGCGCGAGGTGTTGGTGGCCGCCGGACTAATGCGCGCAAAAACCCTGGTCATCACCTACGACGACAAGCACTCCGCGCTCAAGATCCTGCACCATGTGAACCAGATGCGCCCGGAGCTGCCGGTGGTGGTGCGCACCGCCGACGATACCTATATCGAAGAACTCAAGAAAGCCGGTGCGGCCGAGGTGGTCGCCGAGGTCACCGAAGGCAGCGTGATGCTGGCCTCGCAGGCGCTGCTGTTGTCCGGGGTGCCGCTGAGCCGGGTGATCCGCCGCGTCCAGGAAAATCGCGCGGGCCGTTACGCGGCGTTCAACGGCTATTTCCGCACCGCCCCGATTGAGGAGGATGTTGGGGCTGACAGTTTGCAGCCGCGTTTCCTGAGCGTGCGGCTCCATGACGATTCAACCGCGGTAGGCAAGAAGCTTGGCGAGGTCGGCCTGGCTGAATTAAACGTCGAGGTGAATGCCGTGCGCCGTCGCAATGTGCATGGCGCGCAGCCCAGCGAGGATATGTTGCTTCAGTCCGGTGACATACTGGTGCTGCTCGGCTTGCCGGAAGAATTGCAGGCTGCCGAAGAATTGCTGCAGCGCGGGTGAAGAATTCAGGCGATCTCTTGCGCCTTCCGTAGGAGCGCAGCTTGCTGCGCGATGGTTCCTGAATCGCTTCCGTAGGAAGCGCAGCTTGCTGCAACAAAGTCAGGCAATCTGCTATCGAGCAAGCTCGATGCAGAATTGACACCGCGATGGTTCCTGAATCGCCCGGTAGCTTTGCATAGCCAATCCACTGATAGAACTTCTAGCCATTCGACTAAGCGAGCAAACAGCGCTCGCCAAGTCGCTGGTTATAACCCATCAAGAAACGATGGATAAGTGGCTGGTTAAACCGGGCTCCTACCCGCGCAATAAATAAGCTCGCCGAAGCAGGCTAGCCAAGGAGGGTAAGTCATGCCGCCTTCTTTGCCGGCATCTCGGCTCGCTTGCTCACATACAACAACTCAACGCCCAGAACATTTCCGTTTGCGTCATAGTCAAGGATCATGCCGGGTTTGATTTCTTCGGTCTTCTCAATCTCACCTTCCGTGAGCTGGATGTACAGTGCATCCGCCGTTTGGTCAAATTCGATTTTCATGTGCGCTACCTCACTCAAAATAAGCCGTGACGATAGTTACCGGCTCAGTTGTTTCATTGTAAATCACACGCAGTTCCTTGAAACCTTTTTCCGGAATCGCCTTCAGCGCATGGGCCAGCGTGTGATCTTCCGCATCATTTTCCACCTTGTCCGGATTATCGATGGCCGCCCTGATCCATTCCAGCTTTATTTTCCGTTGACGTAGCCGTTTCTCCGCATGGTCGCTCAGCTTGAATTCCATCTCTCCCGCGCTCCTTGATCAGACTGACAGTCTAGATTATCAGCAACCGTTCCGCAACCAAACAACGGGCAATAAAAAAGCCCGCCGAAGCGGGCCTGTGTCACGCCGGGTGAATTTTTAGAAGCCCATACATACCAGATAAGTTGTGTCATCGTCAGTTGAGGCTATTGCTGTTGGCGCAGATGGTTGACCAGCGGTCATCAAAATCGCTTGCATCGAACCCTTGGTGGTGTCTCCGTCATCCAGCGTGGTATCGAGTTGCTTGGCGAATTTTCCCGCTATGGCACTGGAGCAAACGATGTATGACCCTCTCATTCCGGTAATAGGCAGATCGGTGGTACCTGAATTGGTTATACCAATATTTCCACCTACTGCATTGGTGGGTAAATAGCCAGTTGCAGTGGGATCTGTTGAGCCGGGAGCCAGGCCGGCCAAGCGTACTTGCTGCCAGAACTGGAAGGATTCTCCGGACGTGGCGTCCCATTTCCCCGATATGATGCCGTTGCCATCGCCGTTGGTAGCCGTAGAACCGACATGGGTTTGCGCCAGCTTGTCGTCACCAGGCAGCGCCTTGTATTTATCCTGGTAGCCGTATATGAACACCGGGATGTTCTTGAAATCGGTGGCGAGGTTCTTCACCTTTGCGCTGTTGATCAGCTCCTGGCCTTTCAGCACACCGCCGAGCAGCAGACCGATGATCACCAGTACGATCGCGATTTCGATCAGGGTAAAGCCGGATTGATTGCGTTTCATTGTGTTAACCTCCTAATTGGTTGTGCATGCTTTGTACGCAATTATTATGCCAATATTACACAGGTCATAGAATTTTGTCACGCTGCGCTATAAATGATTAATAAAACAATGGATTGGATTTGAATCGGCTTTACTTGACGGGCCTATCGGTTGATTGGGCAGAGGCGATATACAACTTGGTTCAAGATGTTTTGACGAGATATTGACAAGGTGATGTCGAAATGCTGACGCAGATTATTTTTAAATATATAAATAATAGCCAATGGTTGTTGTTGGCGATGCTCTGGTTATTGCACGGAGCGCTGCTGCTCGGTGTGAACAGCCCATGGGTACATCCGCTGCTGATTGCCCACTTCGGTTTGTTCCTGCTTTGGCAGCCGTTGTGGCGCGGCCAACACCAGGTTGGACTTAACGGGTTCGTTTTTATCGCGCTGGTAGCGGTGGCGGAGGTTTTCTTTCTGAACTGGTGGACCGTCGCATTCTGGCTGACCGGATTATTTGGCCTGGTTGGCGCGCGCGTATTCGGTTTTCACGACCGCTGGACTCGTCTGTTATATATGGCGGTGATGGTCTACCTGCTTGCTGTGCTGCTGCTCTGGGTATTGCCCAATTTATTTGCTGCGCAGGCCACTATTGAGGTCGGGCACATCTTGATATGGTATGTGTTGCCGGTGTTGTTGCTGGCCATGACAGTCCTTCCGGCCAGCAAAGAGCTGAATGGAAGTGCACAGAAGGTAGACTTCATATACAGCTTGTTGCTGTTCATGCTGTTGGCCCTGGTGGTGCTTGGCAGCCTCGCCTTTATGACTCTGGGCAGGCTGGGCTACCTGGATGCCCTGTTGCATCGGGCGATTGCCAGGACAGGCCTGACACCCACGGAAAATCCGCC
>JBBRFZ010000017.1:0-28164 GCA_038241165.1 Burkholderiales bacterium
AGACAAATTCTTTCAATATCGCCATCTCGGAAGTTGAATGCTCCGCATGCTTTTGCAGGTTGGTGTTCTCGGCTTTCAGGAAGTCAAGCAGGAACTTGATTTTGATATGTGTCTTGACCCGGGCGGACACGATGGGCGCGCTGATCGGTTTATGGATAAAATCCGATGCGCCAACCGAAAATCCACGCTCTTCATCCTCGATATCGGTTTTTGAGGTAATGAATATCACGGGAACATCGGCAAGCTTGGCGTTGGCTTTTAACCGGCTGCAAATCTCGAAACCGTCGATACCGGGCATCATGACATCAAGCAGTATCAGGTCGGGAGGATTGGCAAATGCATAATCAAGCGCCTGACTTGAATCGTTGATCAATTTCACTGAATAATCACCGGACAAAATCGATTCCAGTATCATCAGATTGTCGGGGGCATCGTCCACTACCAATATACTGGGAAGCTTTTTGGTCTCTTTCATTTTTTCTCCTGAAGTACGATATATGCCCATCAAGTTACACCGGCTCCAAGCTGAATATGCGGAATTAATAGTGGGTTGGCCTGTCATATTACCCGTGAATCAGGATATAACACCATTTTGGATAACGCAATCCGGTCAGAACACCGGTTCATTTTAATTGATTTTGATCGAGTCCGAACCGGTTTCATTTTTAAAATCCGATCTTGATGCAAATAATATCCGGTAAATCCACTAGAATACCCGGACTGGACGAATAAACATCCAGGGTTGTTCTTGTGAATGAAAACAGATTTTTCTCTCAGCAGGGGTGCATCATGGTCATCGAAAATTACTTAATTGTACTGCTAGGCCTGTTATTTGCATGCGCTGCCAATGCGGAAGTGGTCGCGCCTGATCAGCCTCAGGTCACATTCGGCGGATTCGGTTCGCTGGGCGTCAGCCACTCCACCATGAGTTCGGGGGATTATGTACTGGACGGAGGTATTCCCAAAGGTCCGGGCCTGAGCAATTCCCTGTCGACAACAAACGACAGCCGGATTGCAGGCCATATGGCAGCCCAGATGTCACCGAAAGTTTCGGTTGTGATGCAAGTTGATGCGGAATATCACAGTGGGAATAGTTACGAGCCGGAGGTCGAGTTTGCCAACGTGAAATATGTTCTCGCGCCCGACGTCTACACCCGGGTGGGGCGCATTGCATTGCCGACTTTTCTGCAATCCGAGAACCGGGATATCGGCTATACCTATGCATGGATACATCCGCCCGTCGAAGTTTACCGTCAGGAACAGCTTACACATACCGATGGTGTTGAAGCCGATTACCGTTTGCAAACCGGCGCGGTGGGGCATTCCATCAGTGCCTTTTACGGCAGGGCCACGATTTCAACTAATGATCCGCCGGTGCTCACCACCTTGTCATCAAAACACATGCGGGGGATTTTCGATACGGCCGACTATGGTCCGGCCATCTTTCACGTTGGCTACCAGGAACGCGATACCAATTCCGGATATATCCTGACCGGCCTGCCTGAAACATGGGTGAATAGCAGTGATCTGTCGTTAGGTGCGCAATATGACCCGGGCAACTGGTTCGCCATCTCGGAATGGATACAGCGCAAATCAACCTACGAGACCAATGCGATGTATGTCAGTGCCGGTTACCGCGTGAAGAAACTGACCCCCTATCTGACCTATGCACAAAACAGTCAGGGATCTTTCCTTCCGGGATTCCCTTCCCCGTCGCCGGACGGTATCCGGCTGGCAAACAGGGCGCAGAGTACCGCCAGCGTGGGCGTACGCTGGGATTTCAGGCCAGACACCGATTTGAAATTGCAATTCGATCAGGTCAAGCTCAGCAACAATTCGAATGGCTTTCTGGCAAACGTGCCGGCCAACATCAACCTGTATGGATCGAAGTTTTATGTGATTTCTGCAGTCGTTGATTTGATATTCTAGGCGCGATGGTTAACTCGAAAGCACTGAAAATCATCCGCAACTACTTCGCGCTACCTTTGTTTCTGGCCATGGTTGCCACGAGCGCGCATGCAGAGGTGGTCGTCATCGTCTCTGCCCGGAGCGACGTGACCAGCCTGACAGCCGAGCAGACCGCAAGAATTTTTCTGGGTAAGACCACCCGCTTCCCGAATGGCGGGCCAGCCTTCCCGATCGACCAGGTTGAGAGCAGGCCAGTCAAGGCTGAGTTTTATTCGAAAGTGACCCACAAGAATGTTACCCAACTCTCCGCATACTGGGCCAAAGTGATTTTTACCGGGCAGGGGCGGCCACCGGTAGAGTTGGAAGGCAACCTGACCATCCGCAATGTGGTCGCAAAAAACAAGAATGCCATCGGATACATTGAAAAACGCTATGTAAACAGTAGCGTCAGGGTCGTTCTGGAACCTTGAAATGACTGAGCTAACAAAAAAATTATCCGGTTTTTCCCTGCACTGGAAATTGCTGCTGGTGCCCGCGGTTGCCACATTGAGTTTTGCCGCATATCTGGCTTATTCATCCCAGGTGATGTCGGAAGGGGACGGCGTCCTCAAGGAGCTTCGCGATGTTGACTATCCGATACTCGATGAGGCCGAAAAAAACCTCAACGCCTACAAGAGCGCCGTGGATGCGTTAAACACCGCAGCGGCTACCGGTGAGAGAGATTTTCTGGATATCGCCAGCAGCAAGGCTTCCGAAATAGCGAGTCGTTACAAAACATTGAAAAAACTGGATACCGAGCACAACGACAAGCTGTCAAAGCTGGAGTCCGATTTCAATACCTATTTTGACCTGGCACTGGATGTAGCCCGGCGGATGGCGACAGGAAAGGATATGCCCGGCGAGCAGCAGATATTGAAGATGAGGACTTTGCGGGATGACTATTTATCCGAGGCAAGGTCGTACAAGTCCGATACCGAACAGGAGTACTACAGGGATGTGGCCGGTGCAATCAAAAGATCGGAATACGCGCAGAACTGGGGCGTGGGAATCGGATCATTCATGCTGCTGGTTATTGCGGCGCTGACCCTGTGGGTTACACGCGGTATTCTGGCGCTGGAAAGACATGTGGCGGAACGGAGCAGGATGCTGGTGTCGGTCAATCAGGAACTCGAAAATGAAATCCATAAACTGAGAGCAGCCGAGGAAGCGAAGATGCAGGCGGAAGCCGCCATGAGCGAAGCCGAGACAGCCAACCAGATCAAGGATGAGTTCCTGGCAAATATGAGCCATGAAATCCGTACCCCGATGAACGCAATCATTGGCCTGAGCCATCTGTGTCTGCAGACGGCCATGTCAGCGAAGCAGCAGGACTATCTGAAGAAGATCAATGGTTCTGCAAAATCGCTGTTGAGAATACTGAATGACATCCTCGATATCTCGAAAATCGAGGCGGGAAAAATGGAGATTGAACATACCACATTCGAACTGGAAGATGTGATGGGGAATGTGGCCACTATCGTGGGTAATCGGGCCCATGAGAAAAAGATTGAGTTCCTGTTGCAAACCACACCGGACGTTCCCCAGTTGCTGATCGGCGACCCGCTGCGACTCAGCCAGGTCCTGATCAATCTGGCCGGCAATGCGGTCAAATTCACCCAGCACGGCGAGGTGATCGTTCGTGTCGCGCGGGCAAGAGAGACGAGCGATGAGGTAGTGCTGCGTTTCTGCGAGATCGACACAGTAATCGGCATGAGCCAGCAGGAAATAGACAATTTGTTCCATCCGTTTACACAGGCAGATTCCAGCACCACCCGGAAATTCGGTGGAACAGGCCTTGGACTGACGATCAGCAAGCGCCTGGTCGAAATGATGGGCGGCAGGATATGGGTTGAGAGTAACCCCGGGTATGGATCGAGGTTTATTTTTGTCGCGCGCTTTCAAAAGCCGGAAAAACAGTTGAACTTCAGCATGGCAGCAATAGACGACTTGCGTGGATTGCGCGTGCTGGCTGTGGATCAGGGTGAGAACAGCCAGCATATCCTGCAGGATTACCTGGAGTCGTTCGGTCTCAATGTGACGGTTGCCGGCAAAACCCAGGAAGCCCTGAACCTGGTAAAGGGGGCGAACGAAGAAAGGAAGCCTTTTGGCCTGGTCGTCATAAATTGCAAGCTTCCGGAGATGGACGGCATAGAATTGGCACGGCAACTGCACGAAATCACATTCTTAACTTTCAGGCCGAAAGTGCTGATGATCACTTCCAGCGACCAGGACGAATTGATGCAGAAAATGGACAGCCAGACAGTAGATGGCATACTGGCCAAGCCATTTCAGCAAAGTAAATTGCTCGATGCTGTCAGCAGGGTTTCAGGCCGTAGTGTTTTGTCATCCGGCAGGTTCAAAATAATCAGTGAGCAGTTGAATCCGGAACTTCTTTCCCACATCAGAGGGGCACGCTTGCTGCTGGCGGAAGACAATGAGATCAACCGGCAAGTTGCGCAAGAGATGCTTGAAGGATTCGGGATAGATATCACCACGGCAGAGAACGGGGCAGATGCCATTGCACTGCTGGAAGCCGAAGAGTTCGATGGCGTGCTTATGGATATGCAGATGCCGGTGATGGATGGCGTAACCGCCACGAGGATCATCCGCAGAAACCCCAGATTTGCCGGGCTGCCCATCATAGCGCTGACTGCCAATGTGATGGTCAGCGAACAAAATGAATTTATCGAAGCCGGAATCACCGATTACATCGGCAAACCGATCGATCCCGACCGTATGGTGACTACGCTCGCAAAATGGGTGCGTCCGACAAGAATCCCTGCCAGCATAGGGACAAGCGCCCCAGTCGTGCCAGAGGTACAAGAGGCGCCAAAAATAGAATCTGAAACACTCCCGGATCTGCCGGGGATCAACGTTGCCGAAACTGTGCGCCGCATGGGAGGGAGCGTAGCCCTGTATTGCAAGCTGCTCGACAAATTCAGGACGACAGAGCGCAACACTGTCACCACTATCAGGGAAACGCTGGCAGCAGACGACCGGAGCACGGCAGAAAGGCAGGCGCACACCCTGCGCGGCACTGCGGGCACGCTAGGCGCAAAAAACCTGCAGGAGCTGGCTGCATCGCTGGAAGGTTGCATACACAAAGCGGAATTTGGTGAAGTCGATTCATTGCTGGAAAAGATAGACCTTGAGCTTGCCGCATTTATCGCCGGCATAGATCAGGCGCTTGAGGCACGGAAAGTTTGAGCATTCCGCAGACTGATCCATTCAATTCAACCACGGACCCGTAAAACATCTTATGCTAAATATGTTGGCAGTTTTCAACACCGTTCAAAGGAATTTGCCCTCCGGTGGGGTATGCACTTTGGCACCCCGGGTGGTTTTATAATTAGCCAGGCGGATTTTGATCGTTGCCGTGTGATAATCGATTTGGTCAGCGCGTAAAATTAAGGAGGAAAATATGGAGCAGCCTGCAGTACGACCCACGATAATGGTGGTGGATGATGCACCTGAGATACTGATGATCATGGAGTCGATTCTGGCGAAACATTATTCGTTGAAACTGTTCACCGAATCGGGAAAAGCGCTGGATTACGCATTTGCCAATCCTCCGGACCTGATAATGCTCGATATCATGATGCCCAATATCGATGGTCTCGAAGCCTGCAGACGTCTGAAGGCCAATCCCAAACTTGCAGATGTGCCGGTCATTTTCATATCTGCAAAAAATGAAGACGAATACGAAGAGTATGGATTTTCGGTTGGCGCGTCGGATTTCATACACAAGCCCATCAACGCGCCGATATTGCTTGCACGCGTTAATACCCATCTCAAGATCAAGCTGGTGATGGATTATCTCAGGAATGAAAATGAACGCCTGCAGGACAGCAAAAAGCCGTCATCTTCCGAACTGGTGAAAGTGCTCAAGGTGCTTTGGGACAATCCGTTCATTAAATTCTGACGGTCGCATAGATACCGCCAAGGCAGGTGCGGAGTCGCCGGTGAGGCGATTGCGGCATCAGTCTGTGCGCAGTGTGCCGCGTCAAAACCAGATTTCGGGATAGCGTCGCGATGGCGGTATGTTGTTGACCAGCAATGCCACTACCAGCAGGATCAGCGGGCCGACTGTGGCGGGTATCAGCACGTACCAGAACCCCAGCTTGTGAATTTCGGGAGAGCCAATCACTGCAATCAAAGCCGTGGCACCGCCGGGCGGATGCAGCGTCCGTGTGGCGTGCATCAGGGCAATCGCGGTGGCCACCGCCGCCGCTTCCGCAAACCATGGATACGACTGGAACAGTTTCCAGCAAGCGACGCCGACGATTGCGGAGAGTACATGTCCGCCCATCAGATTGCGCGGTTGTGCCAGAGGACTTCGCACCGCGCCGTAGACGAGTACGGCAGAGGTGCCAAAGGAGCCTATCATCAGCGATAGATCGGTACCTGCGAAAAAGAATCGATTTACCCAGGCTACCATCGCGATCCCCAGAAATGCACCGGTCCACGACCACATGATTTCGGATACGCATACCCGCGGCGGACTGCCGCGCGTGGTGCCGCCCATCTTGCGAAAATATTCGGGGATTTTCACAGCAAATTTTCCAGGTGATAGGCGCTGATAAAATCCTTGCGCAGCAGCAAGCCGAGCAGCCGGCCTTCGCTATTCACGACCGGCAGGCTGCGACCATCGTGTTGGTGGAACGCAGCAAAGATTTCCCTGAATTCGGCATTCTTCCCTACCGTTATGGCAGGGGAGGTCATTGCCTCGCTGACAGGAGTCTCATGGCAACGATGCTTGAATTCAAACGCATCCTCCATCATGCTCAGCAGCAGCTCCAGAAAGTTGTCGACCTTAAGCCGCCGGAGGAAGTCGGTTTCGGTGAGCATCCCTGTCACACGGCCACTTGCATCTGCTACAGGAAGTGCTTTCTGCCGTGATGTTGCCGAATAGTCGCCCTACCGCATGGCGATGGGCCAGGTGATAGACTGTTCGAAAATCTTCAGTTGAGATGTCGAGGTAGCCAGAAATGTGTTGCATCGCATCCAGGATATCCCCGTCGGTCAGTTCCATCTCCGGTACTTCATCGTCGATAGAATCCGTGCGGGTATTTTTGTTTGGCGTGTCTTGCATGATAAAAATCAACCATGAAAATGTATAATGAATACATATGTTAACGGGTTTGATTGCAGGTGCGCAATCCGGATCGCATGTATTGTGGATAGCGGTCCGCGGTTTCTGGATGCCTGCGCTAGCGGTTGCCCGCTATCAGATGCGTCACCCTGGGCGGTTCATCGCCGAGATGGTAGGTGCGCATCTGTTTTATGACATTACGATCCGCAACCGTTACCCGCTCATGCTGGCGCAAATGCTCGAGCCACGATTCGACCATGAAACACTCCACCATGCGATCCGGATGATCGGCATCGCTGAACAGCTCCCACATGAACGCGCCATCGCGGCGCCGGATCCTGCGCATCCTCTGGTGCATGATCGCCGTGAATTCTCTGGCGCTGGCCGGGTTGATGCGGTATTCCACCGTGACCATCACCGGCCCGGGATCGGTCTCCGGGTCGGCGGCCAGCATCGGCGTCGGCCAATTGACCGACGGTGTAAGGTCGGTCTCGTCATGTTGCCCGATACGGTATTTCCAGGTTGCGGCAATGCCAAGCAGAGCGCCGATGGCTGCCGCGGTCAGCGCATGGGGGATGCCGGTCCACGAGGCGATTTGTCCCCACAGCGCGCTGCCCGCGGCCATGCCGCCCATGTATACCACCCAGAACAGCGCCAGGCCCCGTGCGCGCACCCAGGCCGGCAGGGCGGTCTGCGCAGCCGTCATCAAGGACGATACCACGCTGATCCAGGCCACGCCGGTCAGCAGCATCGCGACACCTGCTTCATACACGCTGACGCTATGGGCAAGCGCCAGCATCGCGATTGCGTACAGCCCCGTTGCGCCGGCCACAATACCGTCCCGCGACAGTCGGGTGCGAACCCGGGGCAGCAGCAACGCGCCGATGATCGCGCCAACTCCCAGACAAGCCAGAAACAGGCCGTATGTACCGGGGCCGCGCTGCAATTCTTGCCGAACCACCAGCGGCAGCAGCGCCCAGGAGGCGCTCGCGAACACAAAGAAACCGGCTCCCCGGGTCAGCACCGCGCGCAACTCCGTGGAATGCCGGGCATAGCGCAGCCCTGCACGCATTGCACCGAACACGCGTTCGGCGGGCAATGCATTGTCTACCGGCGTGCTCTTCCAGTTTTTCAGCGCAACGATGACGGCCAGGAATGACAAGGCATTCAGTATGAACACCACGCCCGGCCCGGCGGCGGCAACGACGAATCCTGCGATTGCAGGGCCGACCGATCTTGATACGTTCATGCCGATCGAATTCAGGCCGATCGCGGCATGCAGTTCGGAACGCGGCACCAGTTCGGGCGTGATCGCACCCCACGCCGGCATCATCATTGCCGTGCCGATCCCGAGCGCGAAGGTGAACACCAGCAGGGTCATCGCGGTCATCACGTCGGCAAGCGTCAACACGCCCAGCAGCGTGGCAGTCGTCATCATCCAGATCTGCGAGGCGATCAGGTAGCGCCGCCGGTCAACGATATCGGCCAGGGCCCCCGCGGGCAAGGCAAGCAGGAATACAGGGGCAGAGGTGGCAGCCTGCACCAGTGCCACCATCAACGGACTGGGGGCGAGCGTGGTCATCAACCAGCCTGCGCCGACCTCATGCATCCAGGTGCCGATATTGGACACGATCGAGGCGATCCACAGCATGCGGAACATCCGCTGGCGCAGCGGTGCCCAGGCAGACAGTGATTGATCTTTGGCGGAACGGGTAGTCATGGCTATTTTATTTTGGAATAAGTGAAATTGGGCCAGTATATCCCGATCATTTCTTTTTACTTCCGGTCTTGCCCTCCCGGTGTTCCAGTCCAAGGGTGGCGAGCGTTTTTTCACGCACGGCATGAAGCAGGGCCTCGTTCTCGTCCAGCGATTCGCCGTAGGAGAGGATCATCTCTTTCAACTTTTGCTGCCAGTCGTTGCTTTTAACGCGCGACTTGAAGCATCGTTCGATCACTTCTATCATCGCCTGCACCGCCGTCGACGCACCCGGAGATGCGCCCAGCAACGATGCGAGTGTGCCGTCCTTCGCGGTAACGATCTCGGTGCCAAACTCCAGCCTGCCGCCATTGACACCGCAGCCTTTGATGATCTGCACGCGCAGTCCGGCCGAAGCCAGTTCCCAATCCTTTTCTTTTGCATCTGCATAAAACTGCTTCAGGCTGGCCACGCGGTCCTTGTGCGATCTGAACGCCTCGGCAACCAGATAACGGGTCAATTCAAGATTGTCCCGCGCCACCGAGAGCATCGGCTTGAGATTGTTCGATTTGATCGAGGAGAACATGTCCAGTATCGAGCCACCTTTCAGGAACTTCGTGGTGATGCTGGCGAACGGCCCAAACAGCAAACCCGGTTGTCCGTCGATGATGCGCGCGTCCAGGTGTGGCACCGACATCGGCGGTGCACCTTTGGGCGCCTTGCCGTAAACCTTGCTGGTATGACGCTTCACCACGTCCGGGTTCTTGCAGATCAACCATTGTCCGCTCACCGGAAATCCGCCATAACCCTGACCTTCGGCTATCCCCGATTTCTGCAGCAGAGGCAGCGCACCTCCGCCCGCGCCGAGAAATACAAAACCCGCATCGATGGTCTGGCTGTGGTTTTGATGATTATCCCTGACCCGCACATGCCAGCGACCATCCCGGAACTTTTTCAGGCCGGTGATGGTATGGCCCAGCCTGAGTTCAAAGGTGGGATGTTTGGCCATCGCCTTGACCAGCTTGCGTGTCAAAACCCCGAAATCGACATCGGTTCCATGCTTTACCTGTGTGCCTGCAACAGCCTGTTGCGGATCGCGATGCTCCATCACCAACGGCATCCACTGGCGCAGCACGGCATGGTCTTCGCTGTACTCCATCTCCTCGAACAAATAATGTTTGTGCAAAGCCTTATAGCGTTTGCGCATAAAGGCAACATTCTCATCACCCCAGACAAAACTCTGGTGATAGATTGGGTTGATGAACTTTTTGGGTGCGGGCAACACGCCATTCTCGACCAGATAAGACCAGAATTGCAACGACACTTCATACGCCGCATTGATGGCCAGTGCACGTTCGATTTCGACACTTCCGTCCGGTCGTTGTGGTGTGTAATTCAGCTCGCAATATCCGGCATGACCGGTACCCGCGTTATTCAGTCCGTGCGAACTTTCATGGGCTACCTTGCTTAACCGCTCGACCATCATGATCTTCAATGAAGGGTCCAGTTGAGCCAACAATTTACACAATGTGGCGCTCATCACACCTGCACCCACCAGCAATACATCTATTTTCTTAAGCGACATGAGCGGCTATTCCCTGATTGAATCCATGGCAATGTTAATGATTGCTTATGTATACCAGAAAGCGGCCGTTCAATCGTGCAAATTTGAGCACTCTCTTGACACTAATTCTTGTTGCGTCGCTCTTGGGGCTTCCATGGCCTTATTGGAAGGTGGAGACGCGAATGTGTGGATAGTATCGTGAACCGGTATGTGTCACGGATTGATTTAACAAATCTGACTTTTTAATGTGTCAGAATGGCACTTGGCGGTATCGATCAAAAATTTCAACCCCTTCAATTTCGGGAGCCCGGCATGGCAAACAATTCATCAACTTCAAAGAAAATACTTGGCCTCGCGCTGGTGGTTATCGGCATAGGTCTGGCAATATGGGGATATCGATTGTCCGGTTCTGTTGGTGCTTAATTAACCCATGCATTGACCGGACCCGATACGAAGGAAGTGATGAATTATTATATCGGCGGTGCCGCCAGCTTTGTTGGCGGCTTGTTCCTATTGGCCAAATAGTAACGCCCAACATATCGTCCTGGTTATCCCCACGATACCGGGGTCTGGTCTTGTTCCATACCGCCAGATGGCTGTTGACTGCCTCTGCCGCGCCGCAATCTTCCTGATTGGCCGGGGCAAAGCCCCGTTTTTCCAGCCGCATTCATATCCCAACCTCAACCCCGTTCCCGTGATATCACGGCATTAGTGACCACGATCAGTGCCGGTGCCAAGACAAAAATTGTCAGTGGTTGACGATATTTGATTAGTCTGTAGCTACGCTGGGGCTGGCGATAAAACCGCTGTTTTTTAAAAACAATCAGTTACATTGCTGGTACGCAACTTGCTGCGGAAACACCGATATCTGCAGCGGTATGCCGTCCGTCTGCTAAAAGATTCTGATTTTGCGGGGTTGAACTATCAACCATACAGGTTTGGGGGGCAGCCTGTTTGAATGGATTTCGAAACTGTCTCAAGCGGAGGTGCGAACATGCGAACCATTCAAAGCGGCTTTACCCTGATCGAATTGATGATCGTGGTTGCAATCATCGGTCTTCTGGTGGCAGTGGCGATCCCGGCCTATGGCGACTACAGTGCCCGTGCGCAAGCCACGGAGGCCTTCTCGCTGATGGATGGATTTAAAACACCGCTGTCCGAGTTATATCAATCTTCAGGAAAATTCGATATTGCAGACATGACGGCCACCCCGTCTGCCAGTCAGGTGGTCGGCGTTGTTTCAGGAAAATATGTTGCGAACATGACTGTCCCTGCTGGTAAAAGCAGCCTTGTGGCGACATTCAAAACCTCCAATATCAGCCCACAACTGATCAGCCCTGCGGGTGCCTTGAACGTGCACATGATGTTCAACACGGTCAGCGGTTCCTGGACTTGCGCTAACGGCGATGCAACTGCCGATCCCATTATTACCGGTGCTACTTCTGCCAGCGTGGCAACCGCTGGGCCGAACGGAATACCTCCCTCGATTTTGCCAAAATCCTGCGTTTAAATTTTCCCGGGTCAGCTTGCGGACGCGCTGCCCGGCATCGCTGTGCTCCGGACGATCAGGGTCACCGGATCTTCCGGCCGCGGTTGCTGTAATATCCGGTCAGTCTCCAGAAATTTAGCCCGCTCGGCGTATTGACCCCCGCACTGGAAAGGTGCATTCTGCAAAACGTATTTTTGCGGTTTTCAATTGCAGATATCAGCAGATCTTTTGAGTCACTGTCAGGCAGTAATTACTATCTAAAGGAAATCATAATGGACGCAATAAAAAAAATTGAGACCAGTGTTAAAAATGCCCGCCGTAATATCGGCAAGGCTGCCAAAAATGTGGCTGTTGCCGAAAAGAAAGTAGCAAGGTCCACCAAAAAAGCGGTCTCGACTGCGACGAAAAAAGTAGGGGTTGCTAGCAAGCAGGTGGCTTCGGCTGAGAAGGCTGTAAAAAAGAGCGCCAAAAAAGCGGTTGAGACGGCGAAGAAAAAAGTAGGGGCGGCCGCCAGGAAACTGGTTGCGACCACAAAGAGTGTGCAAAAGACTGCCAGAAAAGCGACTGTGACTGCGAAGAAAAAAGTAGCGAAGGTGATCAACAAGGCTGTTGCGACGGCGAATAAAAAAATGGCTAAGGCTGCCAAGAACCTGGCCGCAACAGAGAAGAAGGTAGCAAGGACTGCAAAGAAAGCGACCTCGACCGGAAAGAAAAAAACAACGAAAGCCGCGAAAAGTGTGCCCGCAACCAGCAAAAATGCAGGGAAATCCGCAAAAAAAGCGGTTGCAACCGCGAAGAAATCAATCGTTGCAAAGTTGCAGACGACCTGACGGGACGCAGACTGCCGGTGTCAGGTATGACAGTGTGCGGTTATCGCCGTGATCACTGAGCCGGATGCCCAAAGGTGCCAATAGGTACTCGCAGGGTCAGCACGGACACTGAATGTTATTGGAATGTGGGACAGACCCTGAGGTATCCCCGCATTTTACCCGCCCCCCGCACAAGCATATGCAGCTTGTTTTGTTAGCGGCGGAATAGCATTCCAAGGCAGAAGCTGTCGCAGATAGTGCGGTGCGGCATTGAGAATGCGTCGCCCCAAAGTCAGCGTGGAAATCTCCCGGCGACCGGCACGTCGTGTGGACATGAACTGGAGCTCGAGTTGCCGCTGCTTGGCGCTTTCCCCGATCAGTCGCTGCACGAACGACGCCAAGTGGGCGATGAGCAACAACACCTCCAGACGTTGCTTGCTGCGCGAACGGGCAACATCCAAGCCCAGTCCCACGCGCAGATTCTTGGTGTCGCGAAACGATTGCTCGATGCGCATGCGTTGCGAGTACAGTCCGACAATCGCATCCGCACTCAAATGCTGCAATCCCAAACTGCTCGCCAGCAGCCACGGCTCACGCGCGCTACGCGCGTTCTTGGCGCTGCTGCGCCCCGTGCGTTTGGCACCGTGAATGTTAAGACTGTGCCTGCCTTTCTTCGGGCGTTGACTCAATACGCCGCGCACCGCAACCGGGTTGCTGCGCGCGTAAGTGCCTGGACCCAAGTCACTTACTTTCACGCGGGCACGCCCGAATAGATCACGTGCGGGAATCCACGGCCCCTCGCCTCCCCATTGCAGGCGATTGCGTCCGCGGATGCGCCCGACAAACTCCCAGCCATGCTCCGTGACCATCTTGAACCAGGGCGCATGAAACCCGGCATCAGTCATGACGATCAACCGCACTCCTTCAGGCAGGATCTCGGCGAGCCGTTTTAGGAAGCGCCGGTGCACGTGGGCATTGGCCAGCAATTTCTGTGGGTGTACTTCTTCATACAGCGTGACCGAACGTCCTTCAACCACCACGCTGGCACGCAACAATTGCCAGCGCTGATCCCGGCTCAAATCCGACCATAACCAGCCACTTGGTTGCCGTCTTTGGGCAACCTTGTGGAATGGCTAGTTGTTTCATCAGTCCACGACAACCAGCAGTTGTGATAATCCTTGTAGCCAGCGCTGTGCAACATTTCGGTATAGCTCCACCCGAGCCAGATGCAATCCGCTATTGCCGAGCAGCCGGTCTACGCTTTTGATGCGATGCTTCAATGTGGTGTCGCCGCTCAAGCACAACGCAATCTCGGTCAGGCTGGTGATGCTGCCGCGAAGAAGTGCGGATGTTGCTCGCAGCAACGCGGCAGATTGCTTGCTGTGCAGGCTCGTCAAGCACGAACCCAGTACGTGCGTTAGAATCTTATCTGCATGCATAGTACCTCTCCTTTATTTGCTTCGATAACGAATAGTGGAGTTCAACTGTGCTGTGCATGCACCGTTTTTGCGGCAGCCTATTACTTAGGCGTCTGGTTTGCAAGGGTAAAATGCGGGGATACCTCAGGGTCTGTCCCTGATTGCGTTTTACTGTAAAGTGGCTTCCTGAAATTCATCCCCCGGTATATATCCATGGGCACAGAAGAGTTAAGCAAGGAACAACGCATCATGCGCATCATGCGCAAGACCCTGGGCAACGTCGTCAAGGATGTGACACCGCTCGGCGGACGCACCAACCCGCTGTCGGAAAGCACTATTCAGAACATCAAGGATTGTTTTGCCCTGATCTCGGATCGGGAAATGGAATTGGCCGAAGCACTCAACTTCGATCAGTCCAAACCCTATTACGCAGATGGTGATCCGCCGAGTGCGAAAGTGATCAGCATCGTCAAACCGCCCAAAGAGTAGTTCCTCTACAGATTACTTCCCCGGGGTACTTCCCGGTGAGCCGCTCAACCGGACTGACTCCGTCTACATCAGCTGCATGCCGCGCGTCTCATGCGGCAATTTCGTCCTGCAGCAGAGATGCCCGGTCTTCACAAAGATGATGCATCCCTCGATGCTGTAAGGGCAGTGAGCACTCATGTGCGGGCTGCGGATCCAGCTACCGGCGGGGTAGCGGCCATATTCGTCCTCGAACACGCCATCCAGCACATAGATCTCTTCCCCACCGTAATGCCGGTGCGGATTGAAGCGGGTGTTCGGCGCCCAGCGCACCAGTGCGGTGTGTTGCGTGCCGAATTCCGACAGCGGCATCACCGAGAGGCCATCCACCAGACCCTGGTACCAGGGCATCGTCGCGCTATCCACCACGATGCGACTGTCGTCATCCGGTTCGAGATGATCACGTTTGACGAACAGCAGACACCCCGACGCGGACTCGCAGGCATGCGACGAGCCGGGCGGATTTTTGACGTAGCTTCCCTTGGCGTAGTTGCCGAATTCGTCGGTCAGCACCCCGTCGAGCACCACGATCTCTTCGCCCAGATCGCGCGTGCAACTGACTATCTTTGCACCGGGTGTGAGTTCGATGATCGCCGTGGTGCGCGTCGCTGCATCGCCGCCACCCTCCAGAGTGCGTATCTTCATCCCGGCCAGGGATGCAGCGATCCAGGGCAAAGTCGATTGCTCGATGACGACGCGTTGCGAAATGTCGGAATGGATATTCATATGATTGCCGGTTGATAATAAAAAATACAATAGTCACGAACTTCTGTCTGCCTTATTGTATTGCTGATCGAGCCACCATAGCCGAGTGCCCAGCCAGGATCTAACAGATAGCACAAATTTGCAGAAGATTGTCCGCAAGCAGATAATATTACATGTGGATCACATGAGCACTTGGGTTGAAATATAAAATCAAGGCGCCTTGAACTATGTCCGATTATTCCTCATCATCAAGAAAGTCATACCAACTGCCGGTAACAAGACTGCTGGGCACGTTGACTGTAATTGCATTCCTTGAAGAGCTGCTGGTGGTGTTTTTCCTGGACAATTTGCCGCCCATGCCGAAAACGGCAGGATTCCTGCTGGATGCAACGTTGCTTGCCGTGCTGATTTTTCCGGTGCTCTACTTTCTTGTTTATCGTCCGATGTCGCGGAACATTAGCGAACTCAAGCATGCACAGGAAGATTTGCGTACTGTCTCAGTCGCTTTTGAGAGCAAAGATCCGATCCTGATTACCGACGAACAAGCCAACATCCTCCGGGCCAACAAGGCGTTTTTAAAAATGAGTGGCTATAGCCCGGAAGAACTGATCGGAAAAAATCCCCGTCTTCTGAAGACAGACCGTTATGGCGAGAATTACTACAAAAGAATGTGGGATCAACTATTGCAAAAAGGATCCTGGTCGGGTGAATCGCGTATGAGGGACAAGCACGGTAATGAATTTTCACTCGGTATGGTTATCACCGCAGTAAAGAATGACCGGAAAGAGACCACGCACTACGTGGCAATATACAATATCTAGCAAGACCGGAATAATTCGAACCCGGCTCCCTTGACCCTTCATGCTGCACCTCACCCTACTGTGTGTATTCGCATACTGTGCCGGCATGATCGATGCTGTCGTCGGTGGCGGCGGCCTGATCCAGATTCCGGCGCTGATTAACTTGTTGCCCGGCACCCAAGGTTCAACCGGGTACGCAACAATATTTGGTACCAACAAGTTCTCTTCGGTATGGGGCACATCCCTGGCGGCCCGTTCCTATGTCGGGAAAGTGACCGTCCCGTGGAAACTTGTGCTGCCTGCCGCCATCAGCGCTTTTGCCATGTCCTTCCTCGGCGCCGCAACCGTGTCGTCCATCCCGCAAGGCTTGCTGCGTCCCCTGGTGCTGATTCTGATCGTGGTCATGGCCATCTACATCTTCAGGAAAAAGGATTTCGGTGCGATACAGCGACCCATCGAGATCGGAACACGCGAACGTGCATTGTCCGTGCTGATCGGGGGAGGGATCGGTTTTTACGATGGACTGTTCGGGCCGGGAACCGGCAGTTTTCTGATCTTTCTGTTCATTCGCTACTTCGCCTTCGACTTTCTGCACGCCTCTGCATCGGCAAAATTTGTGAACATTGCGACGAACATTGCAGCGCTGATGTTTTTTGTTCCAACCGGAAAAGTACTGTACACAATCGCGGTCCCGATGGCGATCTTCAATATGCTGGGCGCCTATACCGGCACCTGGGTAGCGATGAAACGCGGCACACCTTTCATCCGCGGTTTGTTCCTGTACTTGCTGGCCATCCTGATCCTGAAGCTGGCCTACGATATGGTGAAGCCTGCATAAGGGCGAAGCAGCACGGCATCGTATTACATCAGGGGCCGCACACTCAATCCCGTCCCGATGACTGTGATATTTCAGACGATTGCAATACGCCCGTCAACTGCAACAAATAGGATGTCGCAATAATCAGCAGCGTGCCCACCACACCTATCATCATGGTGTGCCAACCGAATGCCCATCCGGCATTGGCAAACCAGAGCTTGCTGCCGGTTGCCCAGGCGACAAACAGCAGGCCTGCAATCGTGGCGAACATGGCCTGGCGTGATTGCAGCCTGGGCATCAATACCGCGGACAGGAACAGGCCCAGCATGCCGCCACCGAATATGGCCGAGATTTCCCACCAGACATCGAGCGCTGTTTTTGCATTGATCATCGCCAGGCTGGCGAGGGTGGCGAGCCCGCCGATCAAGCCGGTTGCGGTGCGTATCATCTTTAACTGGGTATGGTCGTCCGCCTCAGGAATCAGAACACGTTTGTAAAAATCAATGGTGTATACAGTCGCTGCACTATTCAGCGATGAGCTCATCGTGCTCATGCCGGCAGCCAGCACGCCGGCGATCACCAGCCCGGCCATGCCGGTCGGCAATTCATGCACGATGAAGTAGGGGAAGACCTGGTCCGCCTTGGCGGGGAAATCTGCGGGATGCGCATTCAGGTAGTAGACAAAAAGCGCGGTGCCTATCATGAAGAACATCGCCGAGATCGGGATGTACAACAGGCCACCCAGCCACAGGGCCTTTTTCGCTTCTGCCTCGGTGGGGGCTGATAAAAATCGCTGTACGTAATTCTGGTCCACGGAAAAGTTTTTCAGGTTTTCAACGAGACCAAAAATAAAGATCACCCAGAAGCTCTGTGTGACCAGATCAAAATCCATGGCTCCCAGCGCGAATTTGTGTTCGCGGCTGGTGACCGCGGCCAGTTGTTCCCAGCCGCCCGGCATATTGATCATCAGGACCATCAGACAAACCAGCCCGCCCAGGAACAGGACCACGGACTGAACGACGTCGGTCCAGATCACCGCTGCAAAACCGCCCAGCAGGGTATAGATGATGGTCAGAAAACCAAGCAACAGTATCAGTATCCTGATATCGATATTCAGCAACGCCGCCAGCGCCAATGCGGTTAGATATAACACCACGGCAAAACGCCCGATTTGCAGCAGGATGTAAGCCGCGCCCATGTACACCCGCGCCCACAGCGAAAAACGTTGCTCCAGATATTCGTAGGCGGTGGTCTGAACCCGGTTGCGGTAGAGCGGAACAAACCACCTGGAGGCAATCATGATGGCGATGGGCAGTGTCAGGGAAAAAACAAAGGGGCGCCAGTCGGATGCATAACTTTTGCCGGGATTGGCCAGATAGCTGATGCTGCTCAAATAGGTGGCCATCAGCGACAAGCCGATCGCCCAGCCCGGGATGATTTTTCCGGCAAGGGTGAAACCTTTCATGTCGCCGCTGCGTTTTATAAACCATGCGCCGAACACGGTGGTGGCGACCAGGTAAATAACAATAATGAAATAGTCGACCGACGAAATATGGTTACTCACGCACGAATTCCCTTTGTGGTGTTTTGTTGAGCGGGAGATTTTAAGGGAATTCGAAGAACCGGCTTCGTGTTTATTGGCAATCGGGGGCAGGCCGCAGCCCGCCCCTTTGCTTTGACGTGATCAGCCTCAGGCAATCTGCGGCAGGTGCGCCAACGAAGCCTTGATCGCTTCTTCCGGATAATGGAAGTCTTCCAGCTGACCGGCGAAATACCTGTCGTAAGAAGCCATGTCAAAGTGGCCGTGACCGGACAGGTTGAAGAACAGCGTTTTCTTCTCCCCGGTTTGCTTGCAGCGCAACGCCTCGTCGATGCAGGCGCGGATGGCGTGGTTGGATTCCGGCGCAGGGATGATGCCCTCGGCCCGCGCAAACGTCACGCCGGCTTCAAATGTGGCCAATTGCGGAACAGCCACCGCCTCGATCAACCCTTCGTTATACAGTTGCGACACCAGCGGAGAGTCGCCGTGATAACGCAGGCCGCCCGCATGGATACCGGGCGGCATGAAGTCGTGGCCCAGCGTGTACATTTTCATCAGCGGAGTCAGTCCGGCCGTATCGCCGAAATCGTAGGCGTAAGTACCTTTGGTCAGCGTGGGGCACGAACTCGGTTCCACTGCCACCAGGCGCACGTTCTTGCCGGCGGCTTTGTCGGCAAAGAACGGAAACGCCACACCGCCAAAATTGGAGCCACCGCCGCACGGAGCGAACACCATGTCCGGATAGTCGCCCGCCTTGGCGAATTGTTTCTTGGCTTCCAGGCCGATGATGGTCTGGTGCAGCAACACATGGTTGAGCACCGAACCCAGCGCATAGTTGGTGTCCGGGCGCGAAGCGGCTTCCTCGACAGCCTCGGAAATGGCCATGCCCAGCGAGCCTTTGTTGTCCGGGTCTTTGGCCAGAATGGCGCGACCGGTTTGTGTTTCCATGCTCGGGCTGGCGAACACTTGCCCGCCCCAGGTTTCCATCATCGAACGGCGGAACGGCTTCTGGTCATAGCTTACCCGCACCATGAAGACACGCACTTCCAATCCGAATGCCTGCCCGGCAAAAGATATCGCGGAGCCCCATTGTCCGGCGCCCGTTTCGGTGGCGATGCGTGTGATGCCCGCTTGCTGGTTGTAATACGCCTGGGGGATGGCCGTGTTCACCTTGTGCGATCCGGCTGGAGAAACGCTTTCGTTCTTGTAGTAGATCCTGGCCGGCGTGCCCAGCGCGGCTTCCAGTCGGTGTGCGCGGATCAACGGCGAGGGGCGGTACATGTTCAGTGCTTCGCGCACCGGTTCGGGAATGGCGATCCAGCGTTCCGCCGAAACCTCCTGCTCGATCAGGCTCATCGGGAAAATGGCCGCCAACGCTTCAGGTCCGATGGGTTTGCCGTCCGGCCCCAGTGGCGGAGTGGGCGGGTTGGGCATGTCTGCGACTACGTTGTACCAATGTGTCGGAATCTCCGACTCATCCAGCAGAAACTTGGTTTGCGACATTTTGATTCTCCTCACTGATTTATTTATGGGATCACTTCGCGTCGTGCACATTTGCAACAGATTGAAGTGTACTGCACTCGCCTGTGGATTACACGAGAAGCGCGACTCAGGAATAGCGGAGCGTGTCGGGGATGTGATTTCCGGAAAATGGATCATATAAATCGGGGCAGGGAAGCTCTTAAACTTATAGAATGGCTGCATGAGACATATCGAGAAACACAGAACACATCGCATCGGCTGGCTGCGTGCGGCAGTGCTTGGTGCAAACGACGGTATCGTTTCCACCGCCAGCCTGGTATTGGGCGTGGCCGCATCGGGCGCCAGTTCGAAGAATATTATGATCGCGGGCGTTGCCGGCCTGGTCGCGGGTGCGATGTCGATGGCTGCCGGGGAATATGTTTCGGTGAGTTCGCAATCCGATACCGAGAATGCGGACCTGGAACGGGAACGAAAGGAACTGGCGGCTGATCCCAAGCATGAGCACGAGGAGTTATCTGCGATCTATGTCATGCGCGGACTTGATCCGGAACTTGCGGCAGAAGTTTCCAGCCAATTGATGAAGCACGACGCGCTCGGCGCACACGCGCGTGACGAGTTGGGCATATCCGAAACAATGACCGCGCGGCCGGTACAGGCCGCCTTCGCGTCGGCCGTCACTTTTTCGGTCGGCGCCGCACTGCCTCTGCTGGTTGTGTTGTTGGTGTCGACCGCTGCACTGTTCTGGTCAGTTTCGCTCAGCTCGCTGCTGTTTCTCGCATTGCTCGGCTCGCTGGGTGCTCGCGTCGGCGGCGCATCGATGACTGCTGCCGCGATCAGGGTGACATTCTGGGGTGCATTGGCGATGGCCCTGACAGCCGGGGTCGGTGCCCTGTTCGGCGTGGCAGCCTGAGATAGCCGTTATCGCAAGCCTGCATCCAGTCATGTCGGGAAACCATGGAACTTGCAAAGCTGTGGTTTGCCTATATATGCATCTCACATCCTGGCCATGAAGGAAACCACATGATCTTCCGTCAGATATTCGACCCGACATCATCCACACTGACCTATTTGCTCGCCGGCGATCAGGGCAACGCGGTCATCATTGACCCGGTGCTGGAACACGTCGAATCTTACCTCTCGCTGTTCAAGTCGCTGAATCTGACCCTGCGCATGGTGCTGGATACCCACGTGCATGCCGATCACATCACCGGTTCGCTGGCGTTGAAGCAAAGCACCAGCGCCACCACGGTGATCGCGCAGAACTGCGGCGCACCGGGTTACGACAGGCTGCTGAAGGACGGTGACACCCTGGCATTCGGCAACGAGATTCTGGACGTCATCGCCACACCGGGACACACCCCCGGCAGCCTGTGCTACCTGTGGCGCGGCCGGTTGTTTACCGGCGACACGCTGATGATCAATGCCTGCGGCCGCACCGATTTCCAGCGGGGGAGTACTACGGAGATGTATCACAGCATCACCGAAAAACTGTTCACGCTGCCGGACGAGACGCTGGTCTATCCGGGCCACGACTACAAGGGGCGGCGTGTCAGCAGCATCGGCGAAGAGAAGGTACTCAACACGCGCATCGCGGGCAAGAGCGAGGCCGAGTTCGTCGAGATCATGAACAACCTCAACCTCGCAACGCCGAAGCGCATCCATGAAGCGGTGCCCGCCAACCTGCTGGGCGGCATCCGGACCTGATCACCGGTTTCGCTGCGCATCGCTACACGAGCACGATATATCCGGTGCAGCTTCTCATATTGGTTCAGTGATCAACGTTTCCGGCTGTTGCATCGCATGTTCGGCTGTTTCCCGTTTCGGTACCCATGGGGCTATGCCGTGCAATATGCGCAGGCGCACGCATTCCGGGTTGAACGATCCGTCTTCCATGAATACGGGGAACTCGCGGCAAACCGAGGGGCGGTGTTCGTAAATGCTGCAGAGCCCGTCTGCATGCAGCGCGATGCAGCGTTCGTAGCCCGATTCCGTGCCTTTCATGCAGGCGCGAAACGGTGTGATCTGCGTGGTCATGTCTGCGGGGACATGGCCGCCCGGCTGGCAGTCCAGTTCGCCCTGGTAGAACGACACGCGAAAATGGCGGCAACACGCGTTGCAGCCTGAACAGGGGTTATCCGTCGGATTGTCCGTCCAGGTCCTATCGTAATAAATGCGGCCATCCCCGGTCGGGATGATGATCTGTGCATCGTTCATTTTTTGCTACTCCAACTATCCGGTGAAACATCATGAGAAACATCGGGGGTGGCACGCCGGGCGGCGAAGCGGGTTCTGTCCGGAACTTTTGCTTGGCCCAGGCGTGGCCTGAAGCAGGCGAGTAGCTAGGTAAAGGGTAATTCGGAAGTGGTGGAGCGGTGCTGCCAGAGCACGACGCCGGTGCAGTGGAGTAGGTAATGTTGCACCGGCGCGTCAGGCGAACACGTCATGGCCGATACATCGGTATGGCTTGCTGCGACGCGGCTGACGGGCGGGATATTCAAGATGGATTTGCATGGATAAACTGGGGCGGCAGTTTATACAAAACCAGCCGATTTGCAACGGGTATCCGGGCCTCTGCGCGGCCAGGGAGATGGACATCAGCGAACAGGGTTGAACTTATCCATCACGGAATGATAGATTGTGCAGCAGGGACAGCAATGCGACGCATTGCAACTGACGGGATTTCAAGGATCATAATGTCAAATACCAATGGTGAGCATCGCCCCAGAAGGCTGCTGAAATATTCAGCAATATTGCTCGTGGCAGCACAGCTTGCTTACGCCACCTTTCTTGGATTTGAGTCCTGGCAGGAAGTCAAAACAGAGCAGGCTGGCATGTTGGCAACGGTTGCCGACCTGGACGGAAACGCGATCGATTCGTATTTTACCCGGCTGGAAATCGGCATGCGTAACCTGGGTGCGGAATTGACCGACACGCACAAAAAAATTGATCTCGGCCATGCCTACAAGCTGGTGCACCGCTTTCAGGAACTGCACACCGAGCTGGGCAACGTGATATTGATGCGCGGCGATGGTCAGGTACTGTTAACCGGGAATGCGCCCAACAACACGGATATGCCCACGCTTGCCAGTGACCCGGTGTTCATGGAATTTCGCGGCGAATTGCAACGAGGCCCGTTGTTCGCGATTGGCCGGCCGCTGATGGGTAATATAGACAAACGCTGGGTCACCGCCGCACGCTATGCCGTTACCGACCGGGCCGGCAAGATCGCTTACATCATCAGCGCCAATTTGTCGGCCGACCTGTTGCAGCCCTACTGGACAGATTCGTCCATCCCCGGGGTTTCTGCGCTGGGGCTGATACGCGATGACGGATACCTGGTAAGCGGCTTTTCCGAGCCGGATACCGCGGGCATGGATGATCTGTACGGCAAGCCTGCCGGGGACGCGATGATCGTATATCTGCGCGCAAACGGTTATCCGCTGTCCGGACAGGTCGAAATGTCCGGCAGCGTCGGCAAGGCGACAGATTGGCGCGCGCTGCGCCGCCTGCGGCACTATCCGCTCACGCTGTTTGTCGAAGCGCCGATGTCGGAAATCAATACGGCATGGTGGGCCAGGATGCGTGACACCTATTTCCTGATGGTGCTGATGCTGGCAGGTATAGTGGTTTTTTATGGTCTGTCGTTTCGTCGTCGCCACGTATGGAGCACGGCACAACGGATCGAGAAGCTCAAGCACAACCACGAACGAGTTCTCGATGAACGGAATCCGAACGAGATATTGATGTTCGATGCGGATACTTTGCAAATTACCTACGCCAGCGATTATGCGCTGGCGCATACCGGTTATACCCTGGCGCAATTGCAGCAGAAAAACATACTGTCCCTGCATCCGGAAATGGGCATCGAGTCCTTCGGGGCGATGATCGAACCGCTGCGCCGCGACGAGCAGCAGGCTGTCAAATACCGGACGGTCCAGGCGCGCGCGAATGGAAGCACCTGTCCTGTCGAGGTCAACCTGCAATTGATGACAACGGATGGCGGGGACAGAAGTTTCATGGCGATCATCAATGACATCACCGCGCTCAAACAGGCCGAGGAGAATATAGAAAAATTCCATGCCCCTGTCGATCGTCGCGCTGCCGGGCGCAAGTAACAAATGACAGTGGACAGACCACGGTGCGGCTCTGTCTGACACCGTATTCGCGAGGGGATGCGCTGCGGTGCGCCCCTGTAACTTCAAACATCAGGTATCCTCATCACATGAATAAAATTGTCCCGACCAAAGCCGAGATCGCGCTGTTGGAGCCTTTTGTCGGCCTCACGCTGGAGCACATCCATGTGCCGGCCACCCGTGCGGAGTTTGCGTCCGCCGCTGCCGAGATCAAGACGGCCGGCATCGTCGGTTTCGATACGGAATCCAGGCCGACATTTGTCACCGGAGATGTCAGTGAAGGGCCGCATGTGGTGCAGTTTGCGCTGCACGACAGGGCGTACCTGTTCCAGCTGCATCGGGCGGAAGGGTTGCCGTTTCTGATGGATATGTTGCAATCGGAACAGCTCATCAAGGTAGGCTTCGGACTCAGGTCGGATCGCGGGCATATCTATGCAAAACTGGGTGTGCATTTCGGCGCAGTGGTCGATCTCAACACGGTGTTCAGCATGGATGGATACCACAAGGAGATGGGCGTCCGGGCGGCGGTCGGACTGGTGTTCAAGCGCCGCTTTGCCAAGGCCAGGCATGTGACCACCTCCAACTGGTCGCTGCCCGGGCTCACCCCGCAGCAAATGCTCTATGCGGCCAACGATGCCTACGCGGCGCTGAAGGTGCTCGAAGCGCTCAAGCTGCCACGCGAAGATTTACCCATCATGGGCCTGGCCGGGCAGGACGCAGCGGCGGTTCAGCCGGAATGAATCTGCCGGCGCGCTGCAAATCAAATATCTCCCTGTCAGGCCCATTGTTCCTGTTCAGCGAGAGGAAGGCATTGGTCAAGCTTTGTCGCAATTTCGCATCCATGTCCGTACGTACCGCCCAGGTGTGATCGTCATGGTCGGCGGCGTTTTCATCCCCTGCACGTTGCACCAGCGGAACAACTTGGCCGTTACTGCGCGTTTCAGCCCGGGCAAGATGAACACCATCGATCCAGACCAGATCCAGTTTATGGCCGACCAATGCCCGGACCAAAGCATCGCCATCCAGCATCGGACTGAACTCCATTTTCATGCCGATCTTCTTCTCGAGATAATCGGTCAACGGCTTTAACTTGCGCCGCAGCACCGGCGGCGATTCGTCGGGCATCACCGAGACACGCAATACCGGCTCGGCATAGCTGGAAACATAGAATGCCAATGCCACGAAGACCGCCAGCGAAATGACCAGGTTTCTGAGGCGTATCAGGGATTCATTGCGTTGCATTACGTTTTTGCATTGTGCTTCTTCAGTGCTTCCATCGCATCTTCCGCGATTTCACGCACTTCTTCGTGGGCATCGCTGAGACAGACTTCAAGATGGGGGCGAGCAGCTGAACTGCCGGTGAGGCCGAGCAGATGGCACGCGTCGGCGCGCACGCGATGGTCTGCATGGAGGCTGAGTTTTACCAGTTCCGGCAGCAGATTTTGCAGTGAAGCCGAGTAGGCATGGGCTTCGAGCAGCGCGCTGACGCCAAGCCGAACTTCGAATTTGGCCCCGGGATTGGCGACGATGGCAAGGAGCGGCTTGAGGCGGAGTGTATCAGCGTCGATGAATGCCGCGGCCTGCTTGTAGCCTCCCTGCGTCAACAGGTGTTCAACATAGTGCGCGGTACCTTCTTCGCCATTCGCCCAACCAGCCCATAGGCGCAGTTCGGCGGTGCTGTGCGCGCCGGTGAGGGTGAACGGACCGAGGCGCAGCCAGGGGGCGGCGCGCACGCCGTATTCCGCAGCCTGTTCGGGATGCTCGGTAACATTTACAACCGTCAGTTTTCCGATCAGCTTCTGCCCGGCCAACTGGTTCAACCCCTGCAAAACAGTCGCGCAGTGCGGACAGCCGGGGGCGACAAAGAGCAGGGCATCGGGTGGCGTGGCAGAAATCGGAACGGTTGGAGTCGTCATGGCGAACAGGCTACTCGCCTTGTATCGTCACGACAAGCCGGCGACTGCCGCCGTGGTTGCGGTGTTCGTACAGGTAGATTCCCTGCCAGGTTCCGAGTTTTGGTCGGCCGTTGGCGATCGGGATGTTGAGGCTATTGCCGAGGATGCTGGATTTCAGGTGCGCGGGCAGGTCGTCCGACCCCTCGTCCTGATGCCTGTAATAAGACTGGTCTTCCGGTACGGCGTGATTGAAGTAATTCTCGAAATCCTGGCGCACTGTGGGATCTGCATTCTCGTTGAGGGTCAATGATGCCGAGGTGTGCATGAGGAACACGTGAATCAGACCGATCCTGAAATTGCGCAGCTCGGGCAGTTCATGCAGGAGCTCTTCGGTGATCAGATGAAAGCCCCTGCTTCTTGATTTCAGGTGTATCTCTGTTTGTATCCACATGTTGAAATTATAAGGGACGTATTGCTTTAATGGCTGATGAATACATCCCCTGAACCGGCGTGACTCAGCCCATGGGTAGTCCGTACTGCAGCCAGCCCATCATTCCGCCCCGCAGGTTGTAGACGTTCGAGAACCCGTTCTGCTGGAGGTACATGCAGGCCTGTACAGACCGGGCTCCGCTGCGGCATATGAAGACCAGCTTTTCAGCGGGGGAAAGCTCGTGGATCCTTGCCGACAGCGTGTGCAGCGGAACGGCCTCCGCCTTGGGCACGGTGCCCATCGCGATTTTCTGCATCTGGCGCACGTCGATCACGCGCATTTTGTGGTTGGTATCGTTCACCCATAATGCGAGTTCGTGTGCTTCTATTTCCTTGATGTTATTTGCGTGCATTTGAATTCCTCGTAATTAAGGCCAATAGGTAATATCAGCATATTCTTATATAAAGGCAAGCCGTCCTGTTAACGGTATCCGGAATGAAGGGCTTGGCAGAATAGGCCGTGTGTAGATGCCGTTAGCCGGCTTCAGTCATAGTCGACTGCCAGCTCGCCGCAGCCATAAAAGTTCAGCAACTCTGTGATGACGGTTTTGATCCCGGTCCTGGACTGGATCTTTTTGACGATAGTGTTTCTGTATTCGTCCATGCGTTCAAGCAGGATGGAATGAAACTGTGGCGGGGTCTTTTTCAGCAATGCGTTCCAGCCGACATCGATATCCGGCATTGTGTTTCGGACACCATTTACCAGGGTTTCAAGGTCTCTTTGCCCGGCCCGGGCGACGATGGGTCCGTCACCGGCGATCGCGAAAATAACCGCGATCGAGATCACCGCATTGGCATCGAGATCGCGATCCCTGACCGGGCCGGCGAAATTCTTTTGGCGCAGCCATTTCGCACAGGCCACGATGCGCTGGTTGTTTTGCCGGTCCTGCAATTCATGCCGGTAGACGTCATCGCCTTTCCAGGCCGCGGAGGGATCGGCACGGCATATCTCGGAGAACAGCACCTTGAGATCGCGCTGTTGTACGTAAGGGTCGTTATCGAAATCCGAAACGAACGCGTTATAGGGCAGGCCGGATAATTCCTTGATGTGCCGGAATCCCATCTGAAAAACATATTCGGCACCATGGTGCAGCAGGAAGGCCAGTTGTGCATCGCCGTCCTGTGGAATATTCGCCTGGCTGATGCCCAGCGAGATACATCCCACTGTCAGATGGAGCGCATCGAGCAAACCGTCGGCAGTGAGCTCATTGGTAAATTTTCTGGCGATCAGCACCGTGATGCCGCTCAATTCGTCGAGCAGGAGCTGCGCCTCTTCCCGGTTATCCGCACGTTTGGCCAGCACTTCGAGCGCTTGCACCAGATGTGGAGCACGGGAAGTGATGTGGGCGAGTTGCATGGTCGGCTAATGCCGGCAGGGATTGTGCATCATGCAAAGATATCCTCGCCCAGGCTGGGACGCGCACCTTTTCTGGGTGTGGCGGCCGCTTTGCCAGGCACTTGCTTGCGCAGGCGCAGCATCAACTCATGGGTGGTTCTGGCGAGTGCAAACTCATGATGGTGTTCGTCGTCATCGCCTTCTTCGGACCTTGCCCGCAATTGGTTCTCTCCGGGCACCCAGTCGGGGAACATCTCGAACAACACCCGATCCCATGCATCCGCATCGGTGCGTGCGATCTCCAGCGCGAGCGGGATCACATCGTGATCGGAAGTGGTCTGGCCGCTGCTGTGCGCACCACGCGCATGGATGTCATTTGCGAGTTCGATGATTTCCCCGGTGGCGGTCGAGAACAGCAGGGCAAACG
>JBBRFZ010000018.1:0-27849 GCA_038241165.1 Burkholderiales bacterium
GATGGCAGGACTGGATGGCATTCAAAACAAGATCCACCCCGGCGATCCGGCCGACAAGAATCTGTATGATCTGCCACCGGAAGAAGATGCAAAGATCCCGACCGTGTGCAGCTCGCTGGATGAAGCCCTGGCATGCCTGGACAAGGATCGCGAGTTCCTGACCCGTGGTGGTGTGTTCTCCAACGACTTTATCGATGCCTATATCGCATTGAAAATGGATGAGGTGACCCGTTTGCGCATGACGACTCACCCTGTCGAATTCGATATGTATTACAGCATCTAGCAGTTTGGCGGCAAGCAGGCAGTTACAAAATGTTGCAAAACAAAACGGGGCGCAAGCCCCGTTTTGTTTTGAACTGTAAATGTTTGTTTGTGTCCGGTGCTTGTCCTATACTTGACGCGTTGCTTTTCAGGATACGAACATGAAGCTTGATGGATACCTGTTTTCCATATTGTGCCTTTGCTCGATGTTGGCGCACGCCGATATATACAAGGCGGTAGATGAAAATGGGCATGTTACCTATTCCAGTGAGCCTCTCAAAGGCGGCAAGAAAATCATTCTGGAACCCCTGCCGACCATGTTGCCACCCGCCAACGTGCAATCCGAGACGAGTTTTCCGAGGGTGGATAGTGAAACGCAAAGGGGACGGGACAATACACGCCGCAAGATTCTGCAGGATGAGTTGAACGCGGAGCAGAAGTTGCTTGATGTTGCGCAGCAGAATTTGCGGGACGGAGAGGCAAACCCGGAGGTCTTCAAGGGGGCGGATGGCCGCACCTATCGCAATGTCGCAAAATTTGATGCAAAGATCAAGCAGTTGAAAGAGCAGGTTGATCTGCACCAGCAGAATGTGGACGCACTCAACACCGAACTTGCAAAATTAAAGGGTGACTAGATACATTCCCAGGTTCGGCTCGGGCCTGATCACAACTTGATACAGACCCGAATAAAAACACCTGTGAAAAGAGCCCATGAATTGTTTGGCAACAAATTTAAAGTGATCAATGCTGCATCTGGCATGCTTTCTGCTGTGTAACCGGTATGTCTGAATTTCCCCACCTTACATTGGAATATCTTGCGACCGCGGTCATCCTGCTGGATGAGGAGTCAAGGGTCAGCTATATGAATCCGGCTGCGGAGCAACTGTTCGATCTGAACGGCAAAAATCTCCAGGGCTTTCCGGTTCAACAGGTGTTTACGCATTCCGAGCAACTGGTCACTGCGATACAGAATGCGTTGCATAACAATGCCAGTTTTATCGAGCATGATTTGACGCTGGGTACTTTTGCACATGGGAAGCTGCATCTGCGTTGTGCGGCGACACCGTTGGAATTAAACAAGCGCTACCTGTTGCTGGAATTTCATCCGATAGACAGGCCGCTCAAACTGGCGCGCGAAGAACAGATGCTGGATCAGACGCAGTCCAACCGTCTGCTGTTGCGCAATCTTGCCCATGAAATCAAGAATCCGCTGGGCGGCATACGCGGTGCGGCGCAATTGCTCGAACAGGAACTGGAAAAGCCCGCCTTGCGCGAATACACCCAGGTCATAGTGCAGGAAGCGGACCGCTTGCGCTCGCTGATGGAAAAACTCCTTGCACCGCAAAGTGGTTCACACTATAGCGAGCTTAATATCCACGAGGTTCTGGAGCGTGTCCGCAGTGTGGTGCTGGCCGAATTACCAACAGGCCTCAAGATCAAGCGTGACTACGATATCAGCCTGCCGGCGCTGGTAGGCGATAAAGAGCAGTTGATACAGGCCATGCTGAACATTGTGCGCAACTCTGCGCAGGCGATGCAGGGCAAAGGGACCATCATTCTACGCACCAGAATCACGCACCAGGCGACCTTGATCAAACGTCTTTACCGTCAGGCGGTGCAAGTGGAGATCATTGATAACGGACCCGGCATCCCGCCCGAGTTGCGGGACAAGATATTCTATCCCCTGGTGTCCGGGCGTGCCGATGGCCATGGGTTGGGACTGACCATTGCGCAGGATTTCATCAGCCAGCATCACGGCATCATAGAGTTTGACAGCGAACCCGGATACACCCGCTTTACCGTATTGATTCCCATCACTTGAATATTTGGGCGAAAAACATGAAACCTGTTTGGATTATTGACGACGACCGTTCAATACGGTGGGTACTGGAAAAGTCGCTGACGCGCGAAGATATCGAATTCAAGAGTTTTGTCTCGGCGGACGATGCGATGCGTGCGCTAAGTAATGAGGAGCCACAGGTTGTGGTCAGCGATATACGCATGCCCGGCAGTTCCGGACTGGATTTTTTGCAGATGTTGCACCAGCGCCATCCACTTGTTCCGGTCATTATCATGACCGCCTATTCCGATCTGGAAAGCGCCGTTTCGGCATTTCAGGGCGGTGCGTTCGAATACCTGCCCAAGCCTTTCGACATCAATCATGCAGTGGAACTGATACGGCGCGCGCTGGAGCAAAGCCGGCGCAAGTCGGGCGAAACCGAGCAGGTTGATGCGGCTGCCGACATCCTTGGCCAGGCACCATCAATGCAGGAAGTATTTCGTGCCATAGGCCGGTTGTCGCAATCCAATGCGACCGTGCTGATCAACGGTGAATCGGGCACCGGAAAAGAACTGGTCGCAAGAGCCTTGCACCGCCACAGCCCGCGTGCCGAAAAGCCGTTCATCGCCATCAATACCGCCGCGATACCCAAGGACTTGCTTGAGTCGGAATTGTTCGGCCATGAGCGCGGTGCGTTTACCGGTGCGGCAACGACCCGGCGCGGGCGCTTCGAGCAGGCAGAGGGAGGCACGCTTTTCCTCGACGAGATCGGCGATATGCCCGCCGATCTGCAAACCCGTTTGCTGCGCGTGTTGTCGGACGGAAACTTTTACCGTGTTGGCGGACATCAGCCGATCAAGGCCAGCGTGCGCATCATTACCGCCACCCACCAGAATCTTGATGAACGCGTCAAGCAGGGCTTGTTTCGCGAGGACCTGTTCCATCGTTTGAATGTGATACGGCTGCGCCTGCCGCCGTTGCGTGAACGGCGCGAGGATATTCCGCTGCTGGCAAAATACTTTCTGCAAAAGAGTGCACGCGACCTGGCAGTCGATCAGAAACAATTCAGCGATGCCGCATTGCAACATTTGAGCGAGCAGGATTTTCCCGGCAATGTGCGGCAACTGGAAAACCTTTGTCACTGGCTGACCGTGATGACACCATCGCAGACAGTCGAGATCGCCGACCTGCCGTCGGAGTGGCGCGACGGCTCGGCTACGGGCGAAACAGCGGGTGGCGATTGGAGCGAAATTCTGGGACAGCAAGCCGCACTGGCACTTCAACGCGGCGACGAGCGCATCATGGACAGCCTTACCGCCCAATTTGAACGTGCGGTAATTTTGCAAGCCTTGCATCACACCAACGGGCGGCGCATCGAAGCGGCTGTCCTGCTCGGAATCGGCCGCAATACCCTGACGCGTAAGCTCAAGGAACTGGGTCTGGACAATCAGGGCGAATAGCGTACGTTTTGTTATTGCGAGGTTGACCCGCGTAGCTTAAACCGCCATACTTGCTCTGTACATTATAAAGGACGGAATTATGAACGCTATTCATGCTGGAATTACCATTGGTGTTACCGAGTTGCGCGAGTCGCCGACACGCATCCTCAAGCGCGCTGAAGATGAAGATCAGGCGGTCGCCATTCTCAATCACAACAAACCTGCGGGCTACATAATCTCGCCAAAAATGATGGAAGCCATGCTGGATTCCATCGCCGACCGCATCGCCGAAAACCGTGCTAAGGCTCGGCTCCCCACGCTGAGCAAAGCACGTAAGGTTAAACTAGACGAATTATAAATTAGCGATATACTTGACTTTCATGTGAGTGAGCGCTGACATTCTCTGAAATTGACTGTTTGTGGGGATAAGTCATGGCCAAGGATAGCTTCGAGCTTGCGATTCACCCAATTGCTGAAAAGGAATGGTTAAAGCTGGATGGCAGCATCAAGCGCCGCTTCAAGGAAAAACTCGCCAAAGAACGACTCAAGCAGCCGCGCGTAGCAAAAGACGCACTCCGTGAATTGCCAGATTGTTACAAGATCAAAATCACTACCCCGCAGTTTCGTCTCATCTATCACCTAAATGATTCGAAACGGTTACTGACTATCCTGTCGTTCGCCTCCAGGGACGATGTATACGAGGAGTTGCGTGCAAGACTTGCGTAAGTGCAACAAACTAAGCCAATTGCTTCAGCAGCTTCTCGTGTATCCCGCCGAAGCCGCCGTTGCTCATCACCAGAATGTGGTCGCCGGGCCGCGCAGCCGCGGTAATTTTTTCGATCAGCGCGTCAAGATCCTCCTCGACGATCACTTTGCCGCCCAACGGGGCCAGTGCGCTGCGTGCATCCCAGCCGAGGTTGCCTGCATAACAGAACACCCTGTCGGCGTTTTGCAGGCTGCCGGGTAGCGCATCCTTCATCATGCCCAATTTCATCGTGTTGGAACGCGGTTCCAGCACGGCCAGTATTCGCGCGGCGCCGACCTTGCGGCGCAGGCCCGCGACAGTGGTGTCTATCGCGGTGGGATGGTGGGCGAAATCGTCGTAAACGGTAATGCCATTTGCGACACCGCGCACTTCCATGCGCCGTTTCACATTCCTGAACTCTCCCAGGGCGGCCAGACTCTGCACGACGGGCACGCCGGCGTGACGCGCGGCGGCAATCGCGGCGATTGCGTTGTGGCGATTGTGTTCGCCGAGCAACTCCCAGTTAAACGTGCCCTGCGGTTTGCCGTTCAGCGTCACCAGATTGTGGTCGTCGATTTGCCAGACGTCATCCGCGCCGAAACGTTCAACCGGGGTCCAGCATCCGCGCTGAAGCACGCGATCCAGCGAGGACTCACGGCCGTTGCTGACGATCAGTCCGTTGCCGGGAACAGTACGCACCAGATGGTGAAACTGCGTTTCTATCGCGGCGAGATCGGCAAAGATGTCGGCGTGATCGAATTCGAGATTGTTGAGTATCGCGGTACGCGGATGGTAGTGCACGAATTTGGAGCGCTTGTCGAAAAATGCGGTGTCGTATTCATCCGCCTCGATGACAAAGAAGGGCGATTCGGTGAGCCGTGCGGAAACCCCGAAATTTTGCGGTACCCCGCCGATCAGGAAACCGGGATTGAGTCCCGCGTATTCCAGTATCCAGGCCAACATCGCGCTGGTGGTGGTCTTGCCGTGCGTCCCCGCAACAGCGAGAACCCACTTGGCAGCGCCTGTCTCCGCTACTGCGCGCTCCGATTGCGTTGTCGCGTGCTCGCTCGCTGCGCGGCTTCGCGCACTCGAAGCTGCCCGCGACGCGGATAGAGGCACTCCCCCGCGCTGCAAAATATTCTCCGTCAGCCATTGCGGACCCGAAATGTATGGCAGGTTGCGATCAAGGATTTCTTCCATCAGCGGATTGCCGCGCGAAACCACATTGCCGATCACAAACACATCGGGATTGAGTGCCAGTTGTTCCGCGCCAAAGCCTTCGATCAGCGCTATGCCCTGTTCTTCCAGCTGGGTGCTCATCGGCGGGTACACATTGGCATCACAGCCGGTGACCCGGTAGCCGGCTTGCTTGGCGAGCGCGGCAATGCCGCCCATGAAGGTGCCGCAAATTCCCAGGATATGTATCGCCGGGGCTTTATTAGTGACCATCGCTATTCAGTCTTGGATATCCATTGGTTATGCAGGGTCGATTTTGAATACCACAACAAGGCAGCCGCGACAACGGTGCCGATGATCAGCGTTACCCAGGGGTAATCTCCCATGTTATAGCCGAGGAAGGGCAGGAACGTCACCGGAACCCACAACATGGCCCAGATAAGCGCCACCACCATGCCTGCCCAACCGACGAAAACACCCATGGTGGTGCGCCGGGTAACCTGGAAGGCACCGCATTTTTTACATTCGACCGCATTGGATTCAAGTTCTGAGTTGCAGTATGGACATTGCATAAATTTTTCCTATCCGTAAAAAGCGAAATGCCTGCTAGACATTGCGAAACATAAAATACACCGCACCCATCATGCACAGCGCAGCGTATAGATAATCCCATTTCAGCGGCTGGTTCATATACAGTACCGCGAACGGCACGAACACTGACAGCGTAATGACTTCCTGCAAAATCTTCAGCTGTCCCAAACTGAGTACGGTATAGCCGATGCGGTTCGCCGGGACCTGGAACATATACTCGAATAGCGCGATCCCCCAGCTGATCAGTGCCGCTACATACCAGGGAGAAGCCGCTAAATTCTTCAGGTGCCCATACCACGCAAAGGTCATGAACAAATTTGATACGGCAAGCATCAGCGCAGTAACCAGCAACGGGTTCGAGATCAGGCTCATCGCCTAGATATCATGACGGGCAGTAATACGTTGTAATTTTTTGTTAATGAACGCCCAACAACTCCACATCAAACACCAGCGTCGCGTTTGGCGGAATGACATTGCCGGCTCCGCGTGCTCCATAACCCATGTTCGGCGGAATGATCAGTGTGCGTTCGCCGCCGACCTGCATGCCGGCCACACCCTGGTCCCAACCCTGGATGACCTGGCCCGCCCCCAGCGTGAATTCGAACGGCTCATTACGGTCGCGCGAGCTGTCGAATTTCTTGCCGTGATGATCGGGCGCGTCGGCGTCGTACAGCCAGCCGGTGTAATGCACCGACACGTTTTTCCCGGGGGTTGCCAGATCGCCCTTGCCCAGTTTTACATCGGTCTTGATCAGTTCAGTCATGTTGCCATTCTCCGTTTTGGGTGCGTCCTGCCTAGAGCACGCGGTGGTTGAAAAAGTGCCGACAGTCAACAGCAATGCCAGCGAAATGTACGTAGTGAATTTAATCATGCCCGCCTCGTTTAGTTAATATCCAAGTATTGTTCCCAACCAGCGTTCGGCGACTTCCAGAGACCAATCTTTGCGTTTTGCGTAATCTGCTGCCTGATCCCTGTCTATCTTTCCGGTGGCAAAATATCTGGCTTGCGGATGCGAGAGGTAGAAGCCGCTTACCGCTGCGGTGGGCAACATGGCAAAGCTCTCGGTAATCGTGATGCCCGCGTTCAGTGGCGCCTGCAGCAGTTCGAACAACGGGCCCTTCTCGCTGTGCTCCGGACAGGCCGGATAGCCGGGGGCGGGGCGAATGCCGCGATATTTCTCCGCGATCAGTGCGTCATTGTCCAGGGTTTCATCCGCCGCATAGCCCCAGAATTCGCGTCGCACCCGGGTATGCAGGAGTTCGGCAAATGCCTCGGCGAGGCGGTCGGCCAGTGCCTTGAGCATGATGGCGCTGTAGTCGTCATTCTGTCTTTCGAATTCCGCGACGCGCGCGTCTATGCCGATTCCGGCGGTGACGGCGAATGCGCCGATGTAATCGGCCACGCCGCTTTCCCTGGGCGCGATGAAATCGGCCAGACAGTAGTTCGGGATGTCAGCCGGTTTTTTGGTTTGCTGGCGCAGGTTGTGCCAGGTCATTGCAATCTTTTTACGCGACTCATCGGCGTAGATCTCGATGTCGTCGCCCGCCCCTCCATTGGCATCCACGCTATTCGCCGGAAACAGGCCGAATACCGCATTCGCGGTAAGCCATTTCTCGCTGATGATCTGCTTCAGCATCGCTTGTGCATCGGCGAACAACTTGCGCGCTTCCTCTCCGACTTTCTCATCCTGCAAAATCTTCGGATAGCGTCCGGCAAGCTCCCATGCCTGGAAGAACGGTGACCAATCGATGTATCCGGCGATCTTGTCCAGCGGGTAGGCCTCGAACTTGTGCACACCCATTAGCCACGGCTTGAGCGGGGTGTAGGATTTCCAGTCGGTCTTCAAACCATGTTGCCGCGCTTCCGCGAGCGTGACGTATGAGGCTTTGTCCTTCTTGCTTTCGTGCTGTTCGCGCGCAGCGGCATATTCTGCCTGGATACCGGCAACATAATTGTCGCGCAATGTGTCGCTCAACAGGTTGCTGCACACACCGACGGCACGCGAAGCATCGACAACGTACACGGTGGGACCGCTCTTGTAGTTGGGTGCTACCTTCACCGCAGTGTGCACGCGCGAGGTGGTTGCGCCGCCGATCAGCAGCGGTATGGTGAAACCCTGCCGCTCCATCTCCTTCGCCACATACGCCATTTCTTCCAGCGAGGGCGTGATCAGGCCCGACAACCCGATGATATCGGCGTTGTGTTCGCGCGCGGTGTCGAGGATCTGCTGGCAGGGCACCATCACACCCATGTTGACCACCTCGAAGTTGTTGCACTGCAACACCACGGTGACGATGTTCTTGCCGATGTCGTGCACGTCGCCTTTCACTGTTGCAACCACGATCTTGCCCTTGGCCTTGTTGTCGCCGGAGCGCAATTTTTCCGCCTCGATGTAGGGCACCAGATGCGCTACCGCCTGTTTCATCACGCGCGCCGATTTCACCACCTGCGGCAAAAACATCTTGCCTGCGCCGAACAGGTCGCCGACCACGTTCATGCCGGTCATCAGCGGACCTTCGATTACTTCCACCGGGAACTCTGCCTGCAGGCGCGCCTCTTCAGTGTCCTCCACGATAAATGTGGTGATGCCGCGCACCAGCGCATGGGTCAGGCGCTCCTGCACTGTGCCGTTGCGCCATTCCAGATCTTCGACCTGTACCTTGCCGCCGCTCTTGACGTTTTCCGCCAGGGTCACCAAGCGTTCGCCCGCATCCGGGCGACGATTCAGCACCACGTCTTCAACCGCATCGCGCAGATCGCGTGGAATCTCGTCGTAAACACCCAGTTGCCCCGCGTTGACGATACCCATGTTCATGCCGACCTTGATGGCGTGGTACAAAAATACGGTGTGGATCGCCTCACGAACCGCATCGTTGCCGCGGAAAGAGAACGACACGTTGGACACACCGCCGCTAATCTTCGCGTAAGGCAGATTTTTATGTATCCATGCAGTCGCTTCGATGAAGTCAACCGCGTAGTTGTTGTGCTCGTCGATGCCGGTCGCGATCGCGAAGATGTTCGGGTCGAAGATGATGTCTTCCGGGGGGAAGCCGACCTTGTTCACCAGGATGTCGTAGCTGCGTTTGCATATCTCGGTCTTGCGCCTGTAGGTGTCGGCCTGGCCCTTTTCGTCGAACGCCATCACCACCGCTGCCGCGCCGTAGCGGCGCACCAGTGTGGCGTAGTGTATGAAATTCTCCTCGCCCTCTTTCAGCGAGATCGAGTTGACGATGGCCTTGCCCTGCACGCATTTCAAGCCCGCCTCGATCACATCCCATTTGGACGAGTCGATCATCAGCGGAACTTTGGATATGTCCGGTTCGGAGGCGACGAGGTTGAGGAACTTCACCATGGCCGCCTGCGAGTCCAGCATCGCTTCGTCCATGTTGATGTCCACCACCTGCGCCCCGCCTTCGACCTGGTTGCGCGCCACATCCAGAGCTTGTGTGTAGTCGCCCGAAAGGATCAGCCGCGCGAACATCTTGGAACCGGTGACGTTGGTGCGTTCGCCGACGTTGACGAACAGCGAATCTTCGCCGATGTTGAATGGCTCCAGCCCCGACAGTCGGCACCTGGGCTCGATGTCGGGAATCTTGCGCGGTGGCACATCGCGCAACGCATCGGCAATGGCCTTGATGTGCGCGGGTGTGGTGCCGCAGCAACCGCCCGCGATGTTGATGAAGCCGCTGGTGCCAAACTCTTTAACCACCCCGGCCGTGTATTCCGGAGTCTCGTCGTAGCCCGTTTCCGACAACGGGTTGGGCAGACCGGCATTCGGATGCGCGCTGACGTACGTATTAGCCACGCGCGACAACTCTTCCAGATAGGGGCGCATCAGATCGCCGCCCAATGCGCAGTTCAGGCCGATCGACAGAGGCCTGGAATGGCTCAGCGAATTCCAGAACGCTTCGGTGGTCTGGCCGGACAGCGTGCGCCCGGAGGCATCGGTGATGGTGCCGGAGATCATGATCGGCACACGGGAGCGTGAATAAGCTACTGCGCGTCCCTGCTGCTGCGTTGCATCCTCGCTCGCTCCTCGCCTACCTGCCCGGTATGTCTCGTTGCTCGCTCCGGGGCGCCTTGCATCCGGGGCTGCTCGCGACGCTTCTTCACGCTCCCGTTCTTCTACATCACGTTCATCGAAAACTTTTTCAATCGCGAACAATGCGGCCTTGGCATTAAGCGTGTCGAATATGGTTTCCACCATCAGGATGTCCGCACCGCCATCCAGCAGGCCGTGTATTGCCTCGGTATAGCCACTCACGAGTTCATCAAAACTGATATTGCGGAAACCCGGATCATTCACGTCGGGAGAGATGGAAGCGGTCTTGGTGGTCGGGCCCAATACGCCTGCAACGAAGCGTGGTTTGCCGGGTATCTTTGCCTCGAATTCGTCGCACACGCCGCGCGCCAATTTTGCACCGGCAAAATTCAGGTCGTAGGCCAGGTCGACCATGTCGTAATCGTCCAGCGATGCCGCGGTGGAATTGAATGTGCAGGTCTCGATGATGTCCGCACCCGCGGCCAGATATTCGGCGTGGATGCCGCGGATGATGTGCGGCTGGGTCAGCAGCAACAGGTCGTTGTTGCCTTTGACATCGACAGGGTGATCGGCAAAGCTCCTGCGTTCGACGTTGTAGTCCGCAAAATCCTTGGGGTAATCGCCATACAGCAGCGTGCCGCGATAATGTTCCTCGGTCAGTCTGTAGCGCTGGATCATCGTGCCCATCGCGCCGTCCAGGATCAGAATGCGTTGCTGCAGTAGTTCTTCGATACGTTGAGGCGTGTGACTCATAGTGCCCTGCTCGGATAAACGAGCGCGAATTTTACCACGCGGGCATGTTTGCGGCTCAGAGATTCAGCCTGCGATACTGCACTGCTTCAGCGATATGCGCAGTTGAGATGTTCTCGTCGCCCGCCAGATCGGCGATGGTGCGCGCCACCTTGAGCACGCGATGATAAGCGCGCGCGGACAGGTTGAGGCGGGTGATCGCCTGCCTCAACAGCGCTTCGCCCTGCGCATCCGGCGCGCACAACGCATCGATCTCGGTGACTGAAAGTTGCGCGTTGGCTTTGCCCTGGCGTGCCAACTGGCGCTGCCGCGTGATCTCGACGCGCGCTTGCAGGTCGGCACTGGCTTCGCCATCCGCCTTGTTCACCAGGTCGTCCTGAGGCACGGCAGGCACTTCGATCTGGATGTCGATGCGGTCCAGCAACGGGCCGGAAATTTTGCTGCGGTAGCGCGAGATCTGGTCGGGCGTGCAGCGGCACTTGCCGTTGAAGTGCCCGAGATAGCCGCACGGGCAGGGGTTCATCGCAGCGAGCAATTGAAATTGCGCGGGAAAATCGGCGCGGTGTGCGGCGCGGGAAATGGTGATGTGCCCCGATTCCATCGGCTCGCGCAATACTTCCAGCACGCTGCGGTCGAACTCGGGCAACTCGTCAAGAAACAACACACCGTGCAGCGCCATGGGGATCTCGCCGGGGCGCGGATTGCTGCCCCCGCCGACCAGTGCCACGCCGGAAGCGGTATGGTGTGGCGCGCGGTAAGGGCGGGTCTTCCACTTCGCCACATCGAAATTGCCATCCAGCGATTGCAGTGCCGCGCTCTGCAGTGCCTCGGCCTCGGTCATTTGCGGCAGGATGCCGGGGAAGCGTGCCGCGAGCATGGATTTCCCGGTGCCGGGCGGACCCATCATCAGCACGCTGTGGCCGCCCGCGGCAGCAATCTCCAGCGCGCGCTTGGCCTGCGCCTGTCCCTTCACTTCGCGCATGTCAGGATAGTGCGGTTGTATGGTTTGCGGCTGGCTGACACAGGGCGCGATCCGTTCCCGCCCTGTGAGGTGGGCTGTCACTTGCAACAGCGATTGTGCCGCATACACTGTTGCGCCTTCCACCAATGCCGCTTCGGCGGCATTCGTTTGGGGAAGCATGAAGGACCGTCCACTGCTTACGGCACGATAAGTCATCGCCAACGCGCCGCGTATCGCACGCAATTCCCCGGTCAGCGCGAGCTCACCGGCAAACTCGTAATCATTCAGGCGGTCGGAGGGAATCTGTCCGGTCGCGGCGAGAATGCCCAGCGCTATGGGCAGATCGAAGCGCCCGCTTTCCTTGGGCAGGTCGGCCGGAGCGAGATTGACAGTGATACGGCGCGCGGGGAAATCGAACTGGCAATTCTGCAACGCGGCGCGCACGCGATCCTTGCTTTCTTTAACTTCGGTTTCAGGCAGCCCCACGATCGTGAAGTTGGGCAGGCCGTTGGCGATGTGTACCTCGACGGTGACCAGAGCGGCTTCCATGCCGGAAAGGGCTCGGCTGTAAAGCACAGCCAGACTCATGCTATTTTCCAGCCGTGTTGCGTTGCGTTTCCAGTGCCGCGACACGCGCTTCCAGTGCGGCCAGCTTTTCCCTCGTGCGTACCAGCACCTGCGTCTGCACATCGAATTCTTCGCGGGTCACCAGATCGAGTTTGGCGAAACCCTGTGTGAGCAGGGCGCGCATGTTCTTTTCAATGTCCTTGGCCGGTCCGCTGTTGGCCGCCTCGCTTAATTTGGCAGAAAGATCCTCAAAAATATTCGCTTTCAACATGGCGTTACTCCAGTAGATTGGTCATGACGGTCAGTGTAGCAAAATTCACCCAGCCCAGAGGCGTCACCACGAAAACCACAAGCTGCACCCAAGCGGTGCGCAAGGTCGCGGGTATGCATGCAATTGGTGCGAGAATCTTTTATTACAAATTCATGCACTATTTAATCTGTTGTTTAATAATATAAAAACATCTATGGCACACATTCTGCTTTTAATCAAGCGCGGAAACATTTACCCCCGCTTTTTAACTCAACCATAAGAGGAACACACCATGATGAAAAGCAAATTATTGACCTCGTTGATCCTGGCAGCGCTGGTAGTGCCCGGCGTGGCCATGGCAGATTCGCCTTTTTCCGGCAACGTTAGCCTGGCTTCCGACTACCTTTTCCGCGGCATTACTCAAACTGGACACAGGGGCGCGATCCAGGGCGGTTTTGACTATGCGAATCCCAATGGCTTTTATGTTGGCACGTGGGGTTCCAACATCAGTTGGATAGTCGATGGGGCTGGTAATAGCGTTCCTAATTCCAGCCTGGAACTGGATACCTATGGTGGATATTCTGCAAGTTTTGCCACAGACTTCAACTATAACGTGGGTATCCTGCGCTACAACTATTCCGGCGAGAATCCTCCCGGTATGGTTTCAGCCAATACCAACGAAATCTACGGATCGCTCGGCTGGAAATGGATTTCTGCCAAATATTCCCGCAGTCTCGGCAATCTGTTTGGCTTTACAGATTCGAGTGGTTCAACCTATCTCGAACTGAACGGTGCCTACACGCTTGAAGGTCCGGCAGTCGATTTGAGTGCGCACTATGGCAAGCAAACCATTCCGAATAACAGCGGAGCTGAATATTCCGACTACAACGTGAAAGCAGCCAAGGCTTTCGGCGCCTATACATGGGCATTCATGGTCAGCAAAACGAATCTTACCGGCTACGACAAAGCCAGAGGCGTGTTGTCCGTGTCCCACTCGATGTAATTACACCGGGCGGGAATCCTCCCGCCCACACAAAGGAGAAAGCTATGAAGATGGTTATCGCTATCATCAAGCCGTTCAAGCTGGACGAAGTGCGTGAAGCGCTTTCCGCCATAGGCGTGCAAGGCATCACTGTCACCGAAGTGAAGGGCTTTGGCCGGCAAAAGGGACACACCGAGTTGTATCGCGGTGCGGAATATGTGGTGGATTTCCTGCCCAAAGTGAAACTGGAGGCTGCTGTTAAAAGCGAAATGCTCGATCAGGTAGTCGAGGCGATCGAGAAGGCGGCTAATACCGGCAAGATCGGCGACGGCAAGATTTTCGTTTCCGACCTAGAACAAGTCATACGCATCCGCACCGGTGAAGCCGGCGCAGAAGCGTTGTAAGGAGAAACCACATGAAAAAATTATTCGCACTCTTTGCTCTGATGGCGATGCTCGGTGGCATGTCTGCCGTAGCTTATGCTGATGATGCAGCGCCGGCCGCAGTCGTTACTGCACCGGCCGCTGCACCTGTAGTTGCTGCGCCTGCTGCTCCAGTTCTGGACACAGGCGCAACCGCCTGGATGCTGACTTCTACCGCGCTGGTGCTGCTGATGACGATTCCAGGTTTGGCGCTGTTCTACGGCGGCATGGTCCGCAAGAAGAACGTCCTGGATACCATGATGCAAAGCTTCGCCATCACGGCTCTGATCACCGTGATATGGATGGTGGCGGGTTACAGCATCGCCTTCGATACCACGGGCATGGTGAAAGGGGCTACCAACTTCTATTCGTTCTTCGGTGGCCTGAACAAGCTGTTCCTATCCGGCATGGACTTGAAGAGCATGACAGGCAGCATCCCTGAATCGGTATTCATGACCTTCCAGATGACCTTTGCCATCATCACCCCGGCGCTGATTACCGGTGCCTTTGCTGACCGCATGAAGTTTTCCGCCATGCTGGTGTTTATGGCACTGTGGTCATTGCTGGTGTATTCGCCTATCGCGCATATGGTCTGGTCCGGTGACGGCGGTTTCCTGTGGGATATGGGTGTGCTGGACTTTGCCGGCGGTACTGTGGTGCATATCAACGCCGGTGTGGCCGGACTGGTCACCGCCCTGGTACTGGGTCCGCGTCTGGGCTACGGCAAGGAACCCATGGCTCCGCATAATCTGGTTTTGACTGTGATTGGTGCTGCGATGTTGTGGGTGGGTTGGTTCGGCTTCAACGCCGGTTCGGCGGTAGCTGCGGACGGTCGTGCCGGTATGGCCATGGCTGTTACACAGATCGCCACCGGCACTGCTGCGCTTGGCTGGATGTTTGCGGAATGGATATTCAAGGGCAAACCCAGCGTGTTGGGTATCGCTTCCGGTGCTGTCGCCGGTCTGGTTGCCATCACTCCCGCTTCGGGTTTTGTCGGGCCCGCCGGCGCGCTGGTCATCGGTCTCGCGGCTGGCGTGATCTGCTTCTGGGCAGCTACTTCGCTGAAGCGCATGATCGGCTACGATGATTCGCTGGATGCTTTCGGCGTACATGCCATCGGCGGTATCGTTGGTGCGTTGCTTACCGGCCTCTTTGCAGTGGAGTCCATCGGCGGAACGGCCGGCAGCATGGGCCAGCTGTTTATCCAGGCAAAAGGCGTGGCGATCACTATTGCTTACACCGCCGTGGTGACATACATCATCCTCAAGGTGCTGGATATGGTCATGGGTCTGCGCGTTACCGAAGAACAGGAACGCGAAGGTCTGGACATCGCACTGCACGGAGAACGCGTGGAATAACTTTACCAAGCCAAACGGGTACCGCTGGTGCCCGTTTGCGATCTGCAAGATCAGGACTCCTCCCCGAAGCGCAACGCTTCGTTTAAGGGCACCGCAAGGTGCCCTTTTTTTATTGTGTGAAAAGTTGCCTACAGCAGGATCGCAGCGAGACAATCGATTGACATAATTTTGCGCAATACGCAATACGCAATACGCAATACGCAATACGCAATATCAAGCCTGAGGCGTGAGAATTGCGCCGGTATTAACAACAGCGTGAAACGTGGATTTTCCGCGCTTGTTACCGATCAGGGTTGGTTGCAGGGGAAATCCGGAATTAAACCAATTCTGATCATTGAAGATTCAACAGACCCGGCAGCCTGGGTCGATATGGTCATAGTCAACGCGCGATGCGCCAGGTCACGACACACTGGAGCAAACCTGACCGTTATATTTGTAACTAATTGTCATTTTTGTCATTTAAAGCTCAGGGGCGTTTTATAATATTCACAACGGCAGCTTTGTTTTCATCGGATGCACAAATTGCATGCATCCAGACTGGATGTATGCACCAGAAACGTTGCAAATGTTGTCGGCGAAAATTTCCAACTGATTGAATTCCTTGTATCCACCGCATGGCACAGCTATTGCTAAACATTACCCGCGTTTCTTAGACGTGAGGTGACACCATGCATGCATCCAGTCCAATCCGCCACGGCGGCATTATCGAAGCCGCAGATGCGCTTATCGCAGCTATGCGGGGAATTGCTCTGAGCAGGAATCATTTTGTTCATCATTGGCTCAGCGGTGTGTCCGACAGGGCAAATAAACAGCCCTATCCGACGCATCCCAATACACACGCAAGCAGGCATGAAGTCGAGATCATGTACTCGGGCCATACCACCGAATCGCTGAAGATGACCTCCGAGCGCATGGCTATCCCGGATGGGCGTTTTACGCTCGGTCAGTTGCTGTGCCGCCTGTATAGGCGAGGCGACCAGTGGGTAGAGGGACTTGATGACGACAACCTGGTTTGTACTGTCAATGGCCGGGAAGCGCAGTTGTTCGACACTATAGAAGCGGGAGCGGAGGTTCGCATTTCTTCGTGATAATCAGGTTTCGATCCCCGAATCCCGAAAAGCGGAGACGGAAATGATGAGCTACGCAAACGTATTTACATAAATTTTCGCGGGCTGTTTGTGCGCAGTGTTGGCAGCCCTTTTTATCATCAGGCAGGAGAAAATTAGTAGTCTCGGTTTACGCGCCAAACCCTGCCGGAAAACTTCCAGAGGCGTCTTGCTTCGCACCGAACAGATGTGATTGACGAGTCTTGCCTGCTGCCTATTTTGAAACAATAACCAACCCGCGCGCTTTATTGCTGGTCCTGTCTGTCGTGGCGATCGCCTGCCGCAGCAGGCTGATGCTGACCCATGCGGGCGGATATTTGTATTTGGCCACATCAAGGATCAACACGCTGTCGGACTGGGCATCGTAGGCAGCCAGCGCAGACCAGTGACCTCCGCCGACCTGTCCCAGTGTGGCGCGATAATAATTGGCCAGCACAAACTGCCCGTCGTCGCCCAGCGCTTTCTTCAGCAGGGCGCGCAGACTCTCATCGCTGAAGGTGTCGCCCGCAATGGAGATTGCCTTCACACCCTGGCGAGACAGCGTTTCCGCCATTTCCCCGCGTGTCATGCCCATCGCGAGTACAGTCTGCGGGCCGATCACTTTCACTACCGCGGGGGTAAAAAAGTTGCTCTGGGTGAAATAAGCGTAGGGCGCGTAGGTGGGATCAACGGGTTTCGCGATCGGCATCGAGTTGAGCACGGTGATGGCGCTGGCCACGGAGCAATACGACTGGGTAATCTGTGCGGTAAAGTTCGGGGCGAGTTGCCAGTAATCCGCATCGGCCGGCATGCGGGCGCGCAGTGTCTTGCCTTCCGCCGAGTTCCAATAGACGACGGATGGCTCGGCAAATGCAGACTCCGCTGCCGGTTGCTGTGCAAAAACCGGTGACGAAAACGCATAGACTAAGACTGCAAATATCAGGCTTTTCATGGCTTACCTTTTCTAGGTTACAAACGTATCACTGCGGGAATAAAGTTCAGCGGGCCACGATGGTCTTGTTGCCAAACGCTTGCACACGGCTTTTCACGTGATAACGCAGATCTCCGGATAATACCGCCTTCTCGATGTCGCGTCCGTAACGTAGCGGGTCTTCAACTGCGTCGCCGTGGTCTATGTTCTTCGTGTCCTGCCCAATGACCTGCCCGGCATCGAGCCCATCGAGAATTGTTACGCCAGCGCCGCAAAGCACCGACCCAATTCCTTTGCATCGAAAGACAGGGAATCGGCGCGTATCGCATGACGCATGAAGATGCGAAGTGCATATACATGTTTCTTTGCATAGCGCCATTCCAACCGCCGAGCTATGATATTGAAGAATTAAGCGGATGGGCCAAAAGCAAACCTTTTGCAATTGATTTTTTAAACGGCTATTTGTTGATAGTACAATGGCGCAATTGGTCAGATTGAACTGGAAAACTAAAATGAAACTTGCATCGAACCCGATCATACGCATAGTTGCAATCGCCATGTTTTTGTCCGGCTGCGCCACCGCTCCGCAACATTTGACCGAGCGGAACAAAAGCGGGATCAAGAACATTGCGATTGTCTCCCTCGTGCCGGAGAGCGTCAATTTTGCAAAAATCGGAATATTTGCATCTTCCGATATTTATACAAAGTTCGATGCGGGCAGCAAAGTGACTGACAGTATCCTTTACGTGTCCCGTGCAAGGATCGCCAAGTCTTATCCGGGCTGGACCCTGAAAAATGTCGAATACGACAGATCGGCATTATTGACAAAATTGAATACTGCGAGTGGCTTGAATGCCACACGTGCCAAGCAAGCATTTGCAGATATGGCACGCAAAAATGATCTGGATGCGATATTTGTTGTGCGGGCAGCCGCGGATAAGAAAGACAGTGTTCAACAGGATTACCAGAAAAATTATCTGGGTGAGGGGATAAATGTATTGCTCAAGAATAACAATATCGGGGGAGACGCGAAGCTGGAATTCCGTGCCAACCTGAGCGTTGCGATCATTGGTAAAAGCGGTGAGATCATGGCGCTTGGCTCAATCCCGGCCCGACTTGACCATGCCAAAGAACGGGATCTTGATGATTTTGGTGTGACCTTGGATATGAAGCATAATGCCCATCCAGAGATACAGGACAAGTTGGGGCGCGGGGTTGTTATTGATTTGGCAAGGAGGCTTAACCTTTGCTTTGATTCTCTGGGCTTCATTAACGGAACCGACCCCGAGTTGCAGCACGTAAAAATTATTCCGCCACCTGATGTGGTTGTCGAGCCCCAGGAAAAGGCGCCTGTGCAAGCAGGGTCAACCCCGAACTCCTTTGACCTGTGTTTTTCAAGGTGCAGGCAATATACCGATCGCACCAAGGAGCAATGTTTCGACGCTTGTAACAAGTGACCGCTAATGAACTTTGCTTGAAAGGTCTGCCGCTTCACAGATGAGCAGCTCCTTCCGGATGTCGACAGCAAGCTTTGCGGGCAGCACACGCGGGCTCAATCGCCGCTATGCATTCAGTTTTCGGGCTGGCTCATAGAATTCACCAGCCATGCACCGTTGCGATAGACCACTTCATTGTCCAGCGTGACGGTGTTCGTCAGGACAAAAACATCAACATGATGCCTGGCTGCAGACTTCTTGATCTCGGGTTTGTTGTAGCTGCCGTGCTTGGCGCCCAGTGACAGATGTACGCCGCACATGCGCTCGAACGTACCGATGTCCCTGACTATCCTGTCTTGTGTGAATGCCTTGTTCAGTCCCAGGCCCAGCTCACGCACCCAGACTTCACCCTCGTCGGCACGAATGTTGGCAAGTACCTGATCGAACTCCGGGGTGGATTCCAGCGTTCCGGTCACGCGCCCGTTGCTGACCAGCAGGGTGATGGGCTGATCGGGTTTGTTGACCGAAAAGGCTGTGTCGCCAAAGATCGAGATGCGCACGCGGCCATGCACTGATTCCAGTTCACGGGCTTCGGTGAACACCTCGCCGATGGGGAACTGGCCACCGACATTGTGCATGTTTCGGTAATCGCCAACATTGAGTTTGGCAGGCTCGAATCCGGACGGAAATATCAATTGCTCGCCGCCACTGTCGATTACGCCGACTTTGGCATGGTCAAGGCGGGCTTTCAGGGCGTTACCTACACCGCGGAAATAAGCCGGATCATAGGCCAGGGAGTCAATGTAAGTCAGTGCTTCCCCGCCCGTCATGCGCTCCAGATGCGGATGCTCAATCACCTTCAGCGAGCGCTTGAAAAGTTCGACGCGTATGCGGAAGGCATCCAGCCTGAAACTGGTGGACTGGATCAGTACCACAAGATCGCCGGAAGACAACCGTTCGAATTCGTTGAGTATTGCCTCGGCCGTCAGACTGGCGAAATCGATGAACTTCGCATCGGGCAGACAGCGCCGGTAGGCTAGGGTGAGCGCAACTGCAAGTTCGCATTGCCCATCCCAGACCACAACTGCGGATCGTGCCTGGGTGTGCCCTATGGACAGATCCAGAATGTCGCGCAGATTCCTTTCGGCTTGATCGATCGCGGCCGCGGGGAGGGTGGCATGAGTTTTTATAAAGCCATGCCCTGGTCGCGCAGATATTCTTCATACGTGCCGTGGTAATCGGAAATACCCTTGGCGGTGATTTCGATAATGCGCGTCGCCAGCGATGATACGAACTCGCGGTCATGGCTGACGAACATCAGCGTCCCTTTGAATTCCAGCAACGCGGTGTTGAGCGACTCGATCGACTCCATGTCCATGTGGTTGGTCGGTTCGTCCATCAAAAGCACGTTGGATTTTTGCAGCATCAACTTGCCGAACAGCATGCGCCCCTTTTCACCTCCGGACAGAATCTTCACCCGTTTTTTGGCATCATCGCCGGAGAACAGCAGACGACCCAAGGTGGCACGCACGGTCTGGTCGTCATCGTTCGGGCCGCGCCAATAAGCCATCCAGTCGGTCATGTGTTTGTCTTCGGCAAAATCGGCAGTGTGATCCTGGGCGTAGTAGCCGGTCTTGGCCTTGTCGGTCCATTTGATGGTGCCGGTGTCGGGCTGCAGATCTCCCCCCAGACAGCGTAGCAGCGTGGTCTTGCCGATACCATTGGGGCCGATGATCGCGACTTTTTCACCCGCATCGATGCGGAAGTTGACGTTGGAGAACAGCACCTTGTCGAAGCCCTTGGTCAAGTGCTGCACCTCAACCGCGGTTCGATGCAGCTTTTCACGTTCGTCGTATTCAAAACGGATAAACGGATACTGGCGGCTGGACGGCTTGATATCTTCTATTTTAATTTTGTCGATCTGGCGCGCGCGGGAGGTGGCCTGTTTGGCCTTGGAGGCATTCGCCGAAAAGCGCGCCACAAAGGCTTTCAGTTCGGCGACTTTTTCCTTGGCCTTGGCATTGTCCGCCGATTGCTGCTCGCGCGCCTGCGTGGAGGCGAACATGTAGTCGTCGTAGGTACCAGGGTAGGTGGTGATCCTGCCATAGTCCAGATCGGACATGTGTGTGCACACGCTATTCAGAAAGTGGCGGTCATGCGAGATGATCACCATGGTGCAGTTACGAGCATTCAGGATATTTTCCAGCCAGCGGATGGTATTGATGTCGAGGTTGTTGGTCGGCTCGTCGAGCAGCAGGATGTCCGGATTGGAGAACAATGCCTGCGCCAGCAGCACGCGCAGCTTGAAGCCGGGCGCGACCGCGCTCATCGGCCCCTGGTGCAACTCGATGGCAATGCCTACGCCGAGCAATAATTCCCCCGCACGCGGCTCGGCGGTGTATCCGTCATATTCGGCAAATTCGGCCTCCAAATCGGCGGCTCGCATGTAGTCTTCCTCGCTGGCATCCGGGTTGGCATAGATTGCATCGCGTTCCGACATCGCCGCCCACATCTCGGTATGTCCCATCATCACCACATCCAGCACGCGCATGTCCTCGAAGGCGAACTGGTCCTGGCGCAACTTGCCGAGACGTTCATTCTTGTCGATCATCACGTTGCCTGAAGTCGGCTCAAGGTCGCCGCCGAGTATTTTCATGAAGGTGGATTTGCCGCAACCGTTCGCGCCGATCAGGCCGTAACGATTGCCGTCGCCGAATTTGACGGAAACGTTTTCAAACAGGGGTTTGGCCCCGAACTGCATGGTGATGTTAGCGGTGGAAAGCATGAAAAAATAGATTTTGGGAAATTTCGGAGCGCAATTTTAACACCGCGCGGCACTATTACCCGCATATTGACGTCAACAGTCGGAGCGCTGAGACTGCGGGGCAGCATCGGTGCAGGCGGGAAACACATATACCCCCACCCGCAAAAAATGCACAAGAAGCAGGGCAATCCGGTGTGACAAGGGCTAATTCAAGTTGTTTGTTTTTTGCACGGCAGGAAAACAGGGACATGAGAACCGGAAGCGATCGCCGCAAAGCAAACCCGTTAGGAAAGAACAGGCCGTGGCTGACGACGGGTAAAATGGGCGTGCTGGTTTTTGCCGGCCGCAGGAAATCTGCAGGCAGGCGAACAACGGACAACCAACAGGGCCAAGTACTTTCAACGTCGACGGACTGATTGGTTGCCGTGCGTTCTGTCAGATTCGTTCACCAATACAAGGCACTTTTTTCGCGAACTTTGATGATCTAAACAGGGCTCGCGGGAACAAACAAGGCTGACGCAACATCCTGGTGCGGGTTCAATGAAGGACATGTGACCACACAATACGGCTGATACTGCACCGCATTTCCCCTTGATGAATATTGTTATTGCCCTGTCAGGGGTATAGAATCAAAAGCTGAAGGGGTGTTTTGTATCGAAGTGGATTCTTTAAGCTTTGGATCGCTACATTTTTTTATTGCAACAATTTATTATTTATTAACCGGACGGAGGAAGTATGAAATCTATATTTTTCAGCATGACATTGGCAGGCCTGATGGTTGCAGGTAGCGCAATGGCAACCGACATGCCGCCATTGGCGAAAAGTAACGGCTGCACCGCGTGCCACGCGATCGACCATAAGATAGTTGGTCCGGCTTGGAAGGACGTCTCCAAAAAGTACAAAGGAGTTGCGGGAGCAGAAGCCAAGTTGATCGCCAAAGTATCCAAGGGCGGTGGCGGTGTGTGGGGTAACGTTCCTATGCCAGGCATGGATCCGACAGGCAAGAAGCAGGATCAAATCAAGAAATTGGTTGAATTCGTTCTGAATCTTGACAAGTAAACGGACAACATTCCTGGAAAAAGCCGGCTCTCGCCGGCTTTTTTGCGGGCCGAATTTGTGTGCGCTAAAGGCAAGCGATTTTAATAACTGGCCGCAGATTTTTCCCGAGACAGCAGCTATCGGCTAGAATGTAACAAGTCAATTATTCGCAAAGCATTATGGTTCCCCATCTCACCACCGCACTGACAGGCCCATTGCATGATCTGGAGCAACGCTTCCTGACGGCCATGCCAAGCATAGAACATTGGTTCCGCACGAAGTGGCTGGAGCACGCCGTGCCGTTTTATGCCTCCGTAGATTTGCGCAACAGCGGGTTCAAACTTGCACCTGTGGATACCAATCTGTTTCCCGGCGGCTTTAATAATCTTAACCCCGAATTTCTGCCATTGTGCGTGCTGGCCATGCAGAGCGCTGTCGAAAAGATCTGTCCCGAAGCGCGCGGCGTGTTGCTGATTCCGGAGAACCACACACGCAATGTGTTCTATTTGCAGAACGTGGCGCAGATCGAACTGATTCTCAAACAGGCCGGCATGCGGGTGCGCATCGGCAGCCTGTTGCCGGAGATCACCGCGGCCACACAGATTCAATTGCCCAATGGCAGCACGTTGACGCTGGAGCCGCTGGTGCGCAAGGGAAATCGCCTGGGTTTGGCAGACTTTGATCCGTGCGTGGTGCTGCTTAACAACGACTTGTCATCGGGTGTGCCCGACATATTGAAAAATCTGGAACAGCCGGTTTACCCGCCGCTATCAGTTGGCTGGCATGCGCGGCGCAAATCGCATCATTTTGCAGGCTATGACCGTGTGGCGAATGAGTTCGCCGAGCTGCTCGGAATTGATCCGTGGCTGATCAACCCGTATTTTGCCACCTGCGATCAGGTCAATTTCCAGGAGCGGGTCGGGGAGGAGTGCCTTGCCGCACAGGTGGATATCGTGTTGCAAAAGATACGCGCCAAATATGCCGAGTATGGCGTGAAAAACGATCCGTTCGTGATCGTCAAAGCCGACGCGGGGACGTACGGCATGGGTATCATGACGGTGAAAGACCCGAGTGAAATGACCGGCCTGAACCGCAAACAGCGCAACAAGATGTCAGTGGTGAAGGAAGGCGTGGCCGTATCGGATGTGCTGATACAAGAGGGGGTATATACCTTCGAGCAGATCAACGAAGCGGTTGCCGAGCCGGTGGTATATATGATCGATCACTATGTGGTCGGCGGATTTTATCGTGTACATACCAGTCGTGGTACGGACGAAAATCTCAACGCACCCGGAATGCATTTCATGCCGCTGGCGTTCGAGACACATTGCACGTTGCCCAATCCGGACCGAGGACCGGATGACACGCCCAACCGTTTTTATGCATACGGCGTGGTGGCGAGATTGGCGTTGCTGGCCGCATCCCTGGAAATTGAGGCGGCTGAAAACCCATAGTAATGGCCAAACCGATTCGACTTCTCGCTATCGTTATCCTTCTGCTGCTTGCCGGGTGTAAAAACAAGGAACAGTTGTATCAGGAACAGGGTTATGTTTTCGGCACGCTGGTCGAGGTGAGCGTGTATGGCGTACCCGAGCCGCGCGCCAGACAGGCGGTGAGCCAGGTGATGCATGAGTTTCAACGATTGCACGAAATGTTGCACGCGTGGCAACCAAGCGAACTCAGCGATATGAATGCGGCTTTTGCGAAGGGCGGAAGTATTGCCATTTCAGCAGAACTCGCCTCGATACTGCGGGATGCCACGCAGCTATCGCAGCAGTCGCAAGGCTTGTTCAATCCTGCTATCGGGGGATTGGTGCAGTTATGGGGGTTTCACTCCGACCGGTTCAAGCCTGTGCAACCTGACAAAAGGAAAGTCGTGTTATGGGTTGCTGCCAATCCGCAGATGAGCGACATCACGATCGTGCACGGCAGGGCGCGGAGTAAAAACAGGTTTGTGCAGGTTGATCTGGGTGGCTACGCCAAAGGCTATGCACTGGATCGCGCTACCGAGTTACTGCGCAAACAGGGTATACACAATGCGTTGATCAACATCGGCGGAAATATCCTGGCCCTGGGCCGACACGGGGATCACCCGTGGCGTGTCGGTATCCAGGATCCGCGCAAATCCGGGGCGCTGGCGACCCTGGATCTGCGCGACGGCGAAGCCATCGGCACCTCGGGGGATTATCAGCGTTACTTCATGATAGGCAATGTGCGTTATTGCCATCTGATCGACCCGCGCAGCGGTTATCCCGTGCAGGGAGTGCAGGCGGTTACAGTACTGACCCATGGCCCGCGCGCGGGAGTGTTGTCCGATGCGGATTCCAAGCCGTTGTTCATCTCGGGAACAGGAAGCTGGCGCGCTGCCGCCAGAGAGATGGGCCTGTCCGAGGCGATGCTGGTGGATGGACAGGGTAAAATTCATCTCACAGATGAATTGCAGAAGCGGCTAAAATTCACCGACAGTAACATTCATCCGGAGGTCGAACCGTGAATAATCCCGGATCGGAGATCGTGGAACAAAAAGTGCGGCGCGCGGCGGGGATCAACGCATTGCGCAGGATAGGCCTGATCGTCGCCAGGGAACGACAAGCGGATACCGACAAAACCAGAGTATTGCGCTGGTTATCGCGCTATGGCTGGATTGCCTTGCCGGGCATTGCGTTGCTGGTGGCATATCTGATCGTGATGATTTAATTGGCAGGGGTGATTTGTGGCCGGAATTTTATTGGTGACGCACAACGGGCTGGGCGACAGTTTTGTGGATTGCGTGAAGCATGTGCTGGGCGAAGTGCCGCCCAATCTTAGGGTGTTATCGGTATTGGCCGGTGACGATCCGCAACTGAAACTGGTCGAAGGCCAGACGCTCATCAAACAGCTGGATACGGGTGGCGGCGTGCTGATTTTGGCGGACGTGTTTGGCGCAACGCCCAGCAATATCGGACGGCAACTTTGCCATGCCGAACGCGTGATAGGCGTGGCGGGGCTGAATTTGCCCATGCTGCTGCGCGTGGTGTGCAGTCCGGAGAAGCCCCTGCCCGAACTGGCACAGATCGCTGTCGAAGGCGGACGGGAATGCATCGTCAGGATGGCGGGTTAAATGTTGCAACAGGATGTGCTCATCATCAACAAGCTCGGTCTGCATGCGCGCGCCTCGGCGAAACTCACGCAGCTCGCTTCCGGCTTCAAATGCGACGTGATGCTGTCGCGGAATAATCGCCGCGTGAATGCCAAAAGTATCATGGGCGTGATGATGCTGGCCGCTGCCAAGGGCACCACGATCAACATCGAGACAAACGGCGAGGGCGAGGGCGAAGCGATGCAGGCGTTGGTTAACCTGGTCAACGATTACTTTGGAGAAGGCGAGTGAGTTTTACTCTGCACGGGATATCGGTCTCCAGCGGCATAGCCATCGGTTATGCCCAACTGATTTCGCATACCTCGCTGGATGTGGCGCATTACGCGCTGCCCAAGAAGTTTATTGAGGAAGAGATTGCGCGATTTGATAATGCGCTGCTGGCAACACGCAACGAATTCACCAGCATGCGCAGCAATCGTCCGAACTACGCCGCGGCAGAATTCGATGCATTCCTCGAATTGCACCAGATGATTCTGGACGACCCGCTGCTGAGTGTCGCGCCGCGCGAGATGATCGCCAAAGAGCAATGCAATGCCGAGTGGGCGATCAAAGTGCAGACCGAGACCCTGGTTGCGCAGTTCGACGAGTTCGAGGACACCTATTTGCGGGAACGGCAGACCGATGTGACGCAGGTGGCAGAACGGCTGCTCAAGCAATTGCTCGGACAACCCGGGCACCAGTCGTCGTCTGCGCGTCATGATATCGAGACGATACTCGTGGCGCATGACTTGAGCCCCGCAGATCTGATCCAGTTCAAGCCGCATCAATATGCGGCATTCATCACCGATGTGGGCGGTGGGACTTCGCACACCGCGATCGTTGCGCGCAGCCTGAACACGCCCTGCGTGGTGGGCCTGCATCATGCACGACAACTGATCCGCGAGGACGATCTGCTGATCCTTGACGGCGAGCAGGGCGTGGTGATTGTCAATCCCGACAAACTGATACTCGACGAATACAAACTGCGCCAGAGTGTCTGGGAACTGGAGCGCAAGAAACTCAAACGGCTGCGTACCGCCCGGGCCAATACCCTGGACGGAATGCCCATCGAGTTGTATGCCAACATCGAAAAGCCCGAGGATATCGCCGAGGTGAAAGCGAATGGCGCCACCGGAATCGGTTTATTTCGCAGCGAATTCCTGTTTCTCAACCGCGACAGCCTGCCGGATGAGGAAGAACAATTCGAGGCTTATCGCGCGGCTGCGGCTGGTATGGAAGGTCAGCCCGTCACGATCCGCACTTTCGATCTGGGCGGGGACAAACAATTGAGTGGAGTCAAGCGCGTTGCCAATAATCCGGCACTGGGGCTGCGCGCAATCCGCTTTTGTCTGGCTGAACCGCAATTATTCCGTACTCAGATGCGTGCGCTGCTGCGCGCCACGCATTACGGCAACGTCAAGATACTGATACCGATGTTGTCCAGCGCATCCGAACTCAATCAGACCTTGCAGTTCATCGCTGCGACCAAGCAAAATCTGGATGACGAAAATATTCCCTATGATCGTGAGGTCAAGATTGGCGGCATGATCGAGATCCCGGCTGCGGCGCTGGCACTCAATGTGTTTGCCAAAAAGCTGGATTTCCTGTCCATCGGTACCAACGACCTGATCCAGTACACATTGGCCATCGACCGCGCCGACGAGTCAGTGGCGCATCTTTACGATCCCCTGCATCCGGCAGTCTTGCGATTGGTCGCCAACGTGATCCTGGAGTGCAACCGTCAGTCGAAGGGCGTGAGTGTGTGCGGCGAAATGGCCGGTGACACCAGTCTGACGCGGCTCCTGCTCGGCTTGGGATTGCGCAGTTTTTCAATGCATCCGGCGCAGATTCTGGCCGTTAAACAGGAAGTGCTGCGCGCAGACACGGTCAAGCTGCGCGCCTGGGCCGAGCTGGTAATGGCGGAAGATGAACCCGGCAGGCACCTGACCGACTAGCTGCGCTTGCTTTCACGCGCCGGCCGGCTCCGATCCTCCTATGCGCGGGTCAAGTCGCTGGCGAAGCCAAGGGTCGCCGATTGTGCTGCGGCATGCGCTTGCTGGTCAGCGTGGTAACTCGACCGCACCATCGCACCCACCGCCGCGTGGCTGAATCCCATTTCCGTCGCCTTGATCTCGAACATCTTGAAAGTATCG
>JBBRFZ010000019.1:0-27825 GCA_038241165.1 Burkholderiales bacterium
TTAAAATACAACCCCCCCCGTGTGTTTGGTTGTGGTGGTTGACTTTTTTTTTGCCATAAACTTTTTTTCCCCCAAACATTCCCCCGCTCCTACAACGGCGCTCGCATTACTAATCTCGATCATTTTTGCTCCCACCACCCAGGCTGCAGACTTGGGCCGCCTGTTTTTCACCCCGGAGCAACGTGCACAACTTGACTACAACTATGCGCAGGATTCCGATTCCAACGGCAATAATCGTACGCTGATGCTCAACGGCATCGTGCAACGGCATGGCGGAAAGCGCACCGTGTGGATCAACGGCGTAGCGCAACCGGCCGGCAGTGGCGATGACAAGACACCTGAAAGCCAGTCGGTTCAGGTGCCCGGAAAGACAGGTTCAGTCAAACTGAAAGTCGGGCAACGCGTATTGCTGGATCCGGTCGCCAATCCGGACACAACCAGGCCGGATACGCCAGACACACCCAAGCCATAAATATGTCCGCCAAACGCATAGCCATTATCAATCACAGCCCCCGCAGGCAGCGGGGCGCGGCCTTATTGATCATGCTGGTGATTCTGATCCTCGGCATTACCACTATTCTGGTAAATTCATTGACTTCCTCCACAGTTAATACTGCACGCCAGGCAAATACCGCCGCTGCGCTTGCACAGGCAAAAGACGCACTGATCGGGTATGCCATCACCTACGGCGACACGCACAGTGGGCAAATGCCCGGCTATCTTCCATGTCCCGATCCGAACGGTAACGCAGGTGTTAACGGGGAAGGATCTTCCGAAACCTGCGGCAACAAGGATGTCAGCGCTATTGGCAGACTGCCGTGGAGAACGCTGGGTTTGCCCACGCTACGCGACGGCGATGGCGAATGCCTGTGGTACGCGGTTTCGGGAACTTATAAAAACAACCCCATGACCAACATGATGAACTGGGACACCGGCGGTCTGCTCAGCATCAGCGTTGCCGGCGTCAATACCATTTCCGATGTCGTTGCCGTGATATTCGCTCCCGGCGCAACACTCAGCGGACAGAATCAGAATCGCTCGCCAGATGGCACCGCACCTGTTTGCGGGGGAAACTACACGGTGACCAACTATCTGGACAACGACACCGTGCACGGCATCAACAACGCGAATATTGCCACCGGAAAATTCATCCAGGGAACAAGCAGCGTCAACGACCAGATGATCTACATCACCCGGCAGGACATCTGGAATGCCATGTTGAAACGCAGCGATTTCATGACCACGCTCACCGACATGACGAGACAGGTGGCAAGCTGCATCGCCTGGTACGGCAGTAACAATAGCAACAACGACAATTACAGCCTGCCGTGGCCAGCCCCGCTTTCCCTGTCGGACTATACGGTCGACAGCAATTACAATGATTATAATGGTTCTTATTACGGTAATTTATATGCTGGGCGCGTCCCCTACAAGGTGGATAACTCCGATTCGACAAGCCACAACCAGATGTACGGCTCCTATCTGTTGCCAACGTCCCCCTACTCCTCCTGGTGGGGGGGGGCTAGCACCTGTCCAGGCTGGAGTACGACCTACTATGCATGGTGGAGCAACTGGAAAGACCACCTGTTTTATGCAATCAGCAAGGAGTACAGACCTATTTACTATGACTCCGACACAAATAATTGCGGAACATGTGTGCAGGTCAGCGGGCATAAGTATGCCGCCGTAGTGATGTTCGCAGGGCAGGCGTTGACCGGCAAGAGCCGATCCGACAAAGGCCTGCTCAGCGCCTATCTGGAAGGCTACAACTACAGCAACTACCCTAATTCCGGAGGCTATAGCTACTACGGTCCCGACACCTCCGGTGATCCTTACAACGATGTGCTTTTCTGCATTAAAGAGCCCAATCACCACATTCTTTCAGTGGTTCCGTACGATACCGCCCAGGGAAAGTGTCCATGAGCAAACGTATGGACGGCTTCACGCTGATCGAAATGGCGATGGTGCTGATGATCGTCGGGCTGTTGCTGGGCGGCATGCTGGTTCCGCTCAGTGCGCAAATGGATCAGCGCAACACCACTGAGACGCAAAAAACTCTGGATGAAATACAGCAAGCCCTGATCGGCTTCGCCGTCATCAACGGCCGCCTGCCCTGCCCGGCAACTTCAGCCAGTAATGGCGCAGAAAAATTTGCGTCATCCCATAACGCCGCCGATGGCCAGTGCTACAGCTTTTACGATGGGTTTGTGCCCGCCGCGACGCTGGGTATCGCATCAACAGTGGATAACCAGGGTAACACCGGGTTTGCCGTTGATGCATGGGGAAATCGCATCCACTATGCCGTTACCTCATGGAATTATGTTTTTACCAAAACGGACGGAATAAAATCTGTCGGGATTTCCAATCTTTCCCCTAATTATTTCGTATGCTCTACGGCCTCCGGCATCAGTACCACGGCTTGCGCCACTGGAAAATCGCTCACCACCGGCGTTCCGGCAGTCATCTTCTCCACCGGCAAGAATGGCGCCCAGGGTAGCGCCGGAAACGATGAAACGGCGAACATCGACGGGAATCAAACGTTCGTCAGCCATCCACCTAGTTCTGCTGGTGCTACTAATGGTGCATTCGATGACATCGTCGTCTGGATATCGCCGAACATCCTGCTCAATCGCATGGTATCGGCTGGCAAGCTGCCGTAGGAGCCCGACTTGTCGGGCGATTCGAAAATCCTCGCGCAATCAAATTGCGCTCCTACATGCGATTTTTTCATTGGACGATTTTGAAACCATCGCGCAGCATGCTGCGCTCCTAAAGCCATATCGCGTCCCAATGCGGATAATCACCAACGCTCGTGACCAAACCGGAACGCAAAGGGTTGGCTACAATATAACGCGCAATGCCGTGAATATCTTCATCGTTGCGCAAGGCGTGATCATGAAATCCGCGCTGCCAAACCCGCCGGTGGAGACTAATTGACACCTTGCTCTTGTAAAGGCGGACTACGCCAGGCAGGCTCCCATTTTCCCCAAGCTGAAGCAACCAATGAATATGATCAGGCATGACGACAAAAGCCAGAGTTTGCGCATGGCGCGCGACATTCTTGTCATGGAAGCATTGCACCGCTATTCGTGCTTGAGTGAAGGAAGTAAAACAGGGTTCGCGGTGTGCGGTGACGATTGTCACCAGATAGGCATGGTTCGGCAGAGAAACGCGGCCGGTGCGGAGATTTTTCCCATGTGGTTTTGTGATGTCCATGTGTAGCGCTTCCATCAACATTTATCACGCAGCAAGCTGCGCTCCTACGCACCGCCCATGTAGGAGCCCGATTCATCGGGCGATCCAGAAAATCATCGCGCAATGAATTGCGCTCCTACCAAACGAGCCCGATCAATCGGGCTCCTACATTACGCGCGCCGCCAGGTGGTCCCCGACGCACTGTCCTCCAGCAGTATCCCCGCAGACAACAACGCCTTGCGAATGCGGTCTGCCTCGGCATAGTTCTTGGCCTGCTTGGCTGAATTGCGCGCCTCGATTTGCGCACCGATTGCCGCATCGTCCAGCCCGCTCCCGGTTACCCCACCCTGCAGGAATTCCACAGGCTCGCGCTGCAACAAACCCAGCACGCTGCCCAGCGCCTTGAGCTGTGCAGCCAGTTGCGGTGAAGCAGACTTATTTACCTCGTTGGCCAGGTCGAACAGCACCGCGACCGCTTCCGGCGTGTTGAAGTCGTCGTCCATCGCGACTTTGAAACGTTGCGCATGAGATTCGCTCCAATCGACCCGGGCTTCCCCCTTCACGGGTGCATTTCTGAGCGCTGTATACAGCCGCGTCAGCGCGCCCTTCGCATCGTCCAGATGCACGTCGGAATAATTCAGCGGACTGCGGTAATGCGCGCGCATGATGAAAAAGCGCACCACTTCGGCATCGTATTTTTTCAGCACCTCACGGATCGTGAAAAAATTGCCCAGGCTCTTCGACATCTTCTCCTTGTCGACATTGACGAAGCCGTTGTGCATCCAGTAATTCACAAAGGTGCATTGGTGCGCGCCCTCGCTCTGCGCAATCTCGTTCTCGTGATGCGGGAACTGCAGGTCCGCACCACCGCCATGTATATCGAAATGATCGCCGAGCAATTTGGCACCCATCGCGGAGCATTCGATATGCCAGCCGGGCCTGCCCTTGCCCCAGGGTGAATCCCATTTCACCTCGTCCGGTTCCTGCTCCCTGGCGTGCTTCCACAGTACAAAGTCGAGCGGGTCATTTTTGCTGTCGGTCACCTCGACACGTTCGCCTGCGCGCAGGTCTTCCAGCGATTTCCCGGACAGCTTGCCGTAGCCGGGAAACTTGCGCACCGCGTAATTCACGTCGCCATCGCCCGCCCGGTAGGCCAGCCCGTTGGTCTCGAGTTTTCCTATCATGTCGAGCATCTCCGGCACGAATTGCGTGGCACGCGGTTCACGATCCGGACGCAGCACACCCAGCGCATCGGCATCCTCGTGCATCGCGGCGATGAAGCGTCCGGTGAGCGCATGGATGGATTCGCCGTTCTCCGCCGCGCGCTTGATGATCTTGTCGTCAATGTCGGTGATGTTGCGCACGTAATCCACCTCATAGCCGCTCGCCCTGAGCCAGCGATATACCGTGTCGAACACCACCATCACGCGCGCATGGCCGATATGGCAATAGTCATACACCGTCATGCCGCACACATACATGCCGACCTTGCCCGGCACGAGCGGGACGAATTGCTGTTTGTCACGCGCCAGTGTGTTGTAGATTTTTAACATCAAGAGCCTCAAAAAAATAAATTCCGGTGCGTGTCTGGTGTATCAAACGAACTATTCCACCGAAACATCTTACAATGCAGATGAACAATTAGCGTAGTTTAAGTGCAATTTTCAGGGGCGCATTCATGAACTTTCCAGCTTCAAAATCAAAACGCCGGGCCAAATCCGCTGTCGCCATCCCACCCTGCGGGGGGTGGCTATGCTACATTTTATGCTGCTCGGACGATACCCTTTACACCGGCATTACCAACGATTTGGAGAAGCGTCTGGCCGCGCATAACGCCGGTACGGCTGCAAGATACACGCGTGGTCGCGGGCCGGTTGAGCTGGTGTTCGTGGAAAGTTGTACCGGCAAGTCAGCCGCGCTGAAACAGGAAATGAAAATCAAAAGCCTGTCGCGGACAAACAAACTGGCATTAATCCGGCCGGCGCCGTGACACAAACAATCAAACCGGGATCCCATATCGCAGTGTTGGGCTGACGCCGACAGCCGAAAACCGGTAAAATGCGCTCCTTTGCAACTGCCTGAACCCTCACATGCTTACCTTCCAGCAAATCATCCTGACCCTGCAGAAATATTGGGACAAGCAGGGCTGTGCACTGCTGCAGCCCTACGACATGGAAGTGGGCGCGGGTACCTCGCATACCGCGACTTTTTTGCGTGCGCTCGGCCCGGAACCCTGGAAAGCCGCTTATGTGCAGCCTTCGCGCCGCCCCAAGGATGGCCGTTACGGCGAGAACCCGAACCGTCTGCAACATTATTACCAGTTTCAGGTGGTATTGAAACCCGCGCCCGCGGATATTCTTGAGTTGTATCTCGGCTCGCTGAAAGAGCTCGGGTTCGACCTGAAAAAGAATGATGTCCGCTTCGTCGAAGACGATTGGGAAAATCCGACGCTGGGTGCATGGGGCCTGGGTTGGGAGGTGTGGTTGAACGGCATGGAAGTAACGCAGTTCACCTATTTCCAGCAGGTAGGCGGCATCGATTGCAAGCCGATCACCGGCGAGATCACTTACGGGATAGAACGGCTGGCGATGTATCTGCAGGGCGTGGAGGACGTGTTCGATCTGACCTGGACCGAAGGCGTGACTTACCGCGACGTTTACCATCAGAACGAAGTCGAACAATCCGCCTATAACTTCGAACACAGTGATGTGGAATTCCTGCTGGGCGCATTCGGCAGTCACGAGAAACAGGCCAAACATCTGATCGAGCAGCAACTGGCGCTACCCGCCTATGAACAGGTATTGAAAGCAGCGCACACCTTCAACCTGCTGGATGCGCGCGGCGCGATCTCGGTAACCGAACGCGCTGCCTATATCGGGCGCATCCGCAACCTTGCAAGAAGTGTGGCGCAGAGCTATTTCGATAGTCGCGCGCGATTGGGATTTCCGATGGCGCCGAAGGCGTGGGCGGCTGAGGTGCTGACGCAGATTGAAAAGAAGGTAGCCCAAGTATGAAAACCGCCTATATCGTCATTCCCGCGCAGGCGGGAATCCAGCAGGAAATATACTCCGCACAGCGGACAACATCTGGTTTTGTCCCGCGCAGGCGGGAATGACGGGGCTTTAGCATGCCCAGTCAAAATTTATTGGTTGAACTGTTCGTTGAAGAACTGCCGCCGAAATCACTTGAGCTACTTTCAATTAATTTTTCGGGCAGTATTCAAACCAGCCTTAGCAAGCGCGGGTTTCTTCAAGACACAAGCGATATGACGGCATTTGCTTCACCGCGCCGACTTGCTGTGCATATAACCAATGTTGCAAGCACAACACCGGATCAGGTTTATAAGCAAAAATTGCTCCCAGTTTCAATTGGATTGGATGCTGAAGGCAAGCCAACACAAGCCTTAATTAAAAAATTAGGCTCAATAAATTCTGATGCGGACTATAAAAAATTAGTTCGTGAAAATGATGGCAAGCAGGATTTTTTAATTTATGAAGGTGTGCAGCCTGGACTTACTTTGGCTGGCGCTTTGCAAAATGCTATTCGCGATGCAATTGATAATTTGCCTATTCCAAAAGTCATGACTTACCCGAACCCTTCGGGCAATGGCTGGGAAACTGTAGACTTCGTGCGCCCTGCGCACGGCTTGGTTGCCTTGCACGGTGCGGATATCGTGCCGATCACCATCCTAGGCTTGAACGCAGAACGCGAGACCCAGGGCCATCGTTTCGAGGCCAATGTTGCGAAGTTAGTGATCAAGGATGCCGACAGCTATGAAGCGCAGATGGAAAACGAAGGTGCGGTGATTCCGGGCTTTGAAAAACGTCGCACCGAGATCGCGCGTCAGCTTGCCGCTGCGGCCGCCAAGGAAAATCTCAAGCCGATCGATGATGAAGCGTTGCTGGACGAAGTGACCGCTCTGGTCGAGCGTCCCAATGTGCTGGTTGGAAAGTTTGAAAATGAATATCTGGAAGTACCGCAGGAATGCCTGATCCTGACCATGAAGGCCAACCAGAAATATTTCCCGCTGCTGGGTGCAACCGGCAAGCTCACCAATAAATTCCTGATCGTGTCCAACATCCGTCCGGCAGACCCGAGCCAGGTGATTGGCGGAAACGAGCGCGTGGTCCGCCCTCGTTTGGCCGATGCGAAGTTCTTCTTCGACCAGGATCGAAAGAAGACTCTGGCCTCGCGTGTGGAAGGCTTGGGCAAGGTGGTCTACCACAACAAACTGGGCACGCAGGGCGAGCGCACGGAACGGGTGTGGGCAATCGCCCAGGCAATCGGTATGCAACTCGGTGGGAATCAGCTTGCCGCACAGGCTGGCGAAGCTGCAATGCTGGCAAAGGCTGATCTGCTCACTGACATGGTGGGCGAGTTCCCCGAACTGCAAGGTATCATGGGTCGCTATTACGCAAAGCACGACGGCTTGAGCGACGAAATCGCCTTTGCTATCGAAGACCATTACAAACCGCGTTTCGCCGGCGATGAGTTGCCGCGCAATATGGTTGGCATCTGCGTTGCACTAGCGGACAAGCTGGAAACGCTGGTGGGAATGTTCGGTATCGGCCAAATACCGACCGGAGACAAGGATCCGTTCGCGTTGCGCCGTCATGCGCTGGGTGTGATTAGGATACTAATAGAGCGGAAGTTACCATTGAGCTTGGATGTCCTAATTGATATGGCGTGGAATTCTGTTCGCTCCGTATTAATGGAACATATGAGTCTTGGCAGCAACAGCCTCGCTCATATGCATGCTGAGATAGCGACACTAGTATCTGACTTTATTTATGATCGCCTAGCAGGAAGTCTTCGTGATCAAAATTTTACTTCGCAAGAGGTAGAGGCTGTATTAAGTCTTTCTCCTCAACGACTCGTTGACGTTCCAAAGCGCCTCTCAGCCGTACGCGCTTTCGCCGCTTTACCTGAAGCGGCAGCATTGGCCGCCGCGAACAAGCGTGTCGGCAATATTTTGAAGAAGGCAGAGGGTAGTGTGGAAGCAAGAGTTGATGTTGAGCAGCTTAAAGAGACGGCAGAGCAACTTCTCTGGGTACAACTTAAGTTTGTTAAACCAGATGCCGATGCAGCATTCGAGCGCGGCGACTATACTGCCTCATTGCAAGTTCTGGCTGGTTTGCGTGATCCGGTGGATGCGTTCTTCGACAACGTGATGGTGAACGCGGAAGATGCCGCGCTGCGCGCCAACCGCCTCGCGTTGCTGGCACAATTGCATGCGGCGATGAATCGCATCGCGGATATTTCCAAACTGGCATCCTGATATGAAACTTATCATTCTCGACCGGGACGGCGTAATCAATTTCGATTCCGATCAATTCATCAAGAACCCGGAAGAATGGAATCCGATCCCCGGCAGCCTGGAAGCGATTGCGCGCTTGAACCAGGCCGAATATCGCGTGGTGGTCGCAACCAACCAGTCCGGTATCGGACGCGGATTGTTCGACATGCCCATGCTGAATGCGATACATGACAAGATGCACAAGGCCTGCGGGCTGGTCGGTGCGCGCATTGATGCCGTGTTTTATTGCCCGCATACCGCCGAAAGTCATTGTCAGTGCCGCAAGCCCAAAGCCGGCATGCTGGAGGAGATCGCGGATCGATATAACGTCAGCCTCGCCGGCGTACCCACGGTCGGCGATTCTTTGCGAGACTTGCAATCCTCCGTAACGATGGGTGCACTGCCGTATCTGGTCCTGACCGGAAAAGGCTTGAAAACCCAGGCACAAGGCGGCTTGCCGGAAGGCACGATGGTGTTCCCGGATCTCGCGGCTGTGGTCGCCGAACTGATATAAGAATATGCTGGTAGTACGCTCACTGATTTTCCTGCTGCTGCAAATCATCATCACACCGCCTTTTGCATTGTTGGCGCTGCTGACCTTCCCGTTCAGCCGGCTCACGCGCTATCGATTCATTTCACTGTGGGCAAAAATGATGTTGCCCATACTTCAGATGGTGTGCGGCATACGCCATGAAGTTCGCGGCATTGAGAACCTGCCGAAACAGCCGTGCATCGTGATGTGCAAGCACCAGTCGGCATGGGAGACGCTGGCTCTGCAAAAAATCTTTCCACCGCAGGTATGGGTGCTGAAGCGCGAATTGTTGTGGATACCGTTTTTTGGCTGGGCACTGGCACTGACCAGTCCGATCGCCATCAAGCGCAGCGACGGCAAGGGCGCGATAAGGCAATTACTGGCGCAGGGCAAACGGCGGCTTGCCCAGGGATTCTGTGTGGTGGTGTTCCCCGAGGGGACACGCATTCCCTACGGCCAGCGCGGCAAATACAAGATCGGCGGCGCACTGCTCGCGGTCGGCAGCGGCGTGCCGGTGATTCCGGTGGCACACAACGCCGGGCGTTTGTGGGGACGCAATGCGTTCAGCAAACATCCAGGCCTGATCACCATGAGTATCGGTGCGCCTATCGAAACCACGGGACTCAAGGCGGACGAAATCAATCAATGCGTGGAGGCATGGATAGAAAATGAAATCCAGAATCTTGCCCACTGATACCTGCAACCTGCCGGGGGAAAGTTGCATAAATTAATCACTTCCCCCGCCGTTGAACAACGCGCCGCCCTCCTCGCCGGCAAGCACATCACTTACACCCTGAAACGCAGCGGCAAACGCCGCAGCATCGGTCTGGTCATTGACGATCGCGGCCTGACTGTCAGCATACCGTTGCGCGCTTCCGAGAAATGGCTGCACAGCGTGTTGCAGGACAAGGCATTCTGGGTGTTGGAAAAACTGGATGGATGGCAAGCGTGCAAGCCGCCGGAAATCCGCTGGCAGAATGGCGAAAAGATCGACTACCTGGGTGAACTGCTGGAGTTGCGGGTAGTGCAGAGCCTGTTTGCCACCCCGGCTCACCAGCGCAACAACGAATTGTGGGTATTCGTAGCCGACGACGACAACCATTACATAGAACAGTCGGTATCCGAATGGTATCGGCAACAGGCTGAAAAATTATTTGTCCGGCGCGCGGCCTATTTCTCCCCGTTGCTGAATGTCATGCCGCGCGAGGTCAAATTATCGGAAGCAAAAACCCAGTGGGGCAGCTGTAACGCACAGGGTTCGGTGCGTCTGAATGTGCAACTGATCAAACTGCCCGAACGCCTGATCGATTATGTGGTGGTACATGAGTTGGCACATCTGCGCGAATTGAACCATTCAGCATCTTTCTGGCGGGTGGTGAAAAGCGTCTGCCCCGATTATGCCCGCCTGCGTGGCGAGCTCAGGGATGTTGCAATCAGATGACTTATAATCCGAACCGTTAAATTTCTTCAGGTGCAATCATGCGTTCCAGTTTTATCCCTAAAAATACTTGGGGCATCATCGTAATTTCAGCTTTCCTGCTGGGGGGTTGTGGACATAAAGGGCCGCTTATGCTGCCCAAAGCCGAAATTCGAACTTCGCCAGCCCAAGAACCCATCGCGCCGGCATCCGGCGTGCCCGCAACACAACCCGGCCAATAGACATGAACGATTATTTTCATTATCAAAACGATGCACTTTATGTCGAAGGGGTACCGCTGGCTGAAATCGCCGCGCAGTTCGGCACGCCCTGCTATGTGTATTCACGCGCCGCCCTGACGGATAGCTTGCGCCAATTTACTGATGCGCTGCAGGGATGCGAGCATCTGATTTGCTATGCGGTCAAGGCCAATTCCAACCTGGCGATCCTGAATCTGCTCGCGCGCCTCGGCGCGGGCTTCGATATCGTGTCGGGCGGCGAATTGCAGCGTGTGCTGGCGGCCGGCGGCGATGCGCGCAAGGTGGTGTTCTCCGGCGTGGGGAAAACGGTTGCGGAAATGCGCATGGCACTGGATGCCGGTATTTTGTGCTTTAACATCGAATCCGAAGCGGAGCTGGATCGCCTTGACCGGGTGGCCGGGAGCATGGGGAAAATCGCGGCGATCAGCCTGCGCGTGAACCCGGATGTGGACGCCAAGACCCATCCGTATATTTCCACCGGTTTAAAGCAGAACAAGTTTGGCGTGGCTTATGGCGATGCCATCGCGCTCTATCGCAAAGCCCGCGGCCTGACCAACCTGCGTATCACCGGAATGGACTGCCACATAGGTTCCCAGCTTACCGAGACCAGCCCGTTCATTGCCGCGGCGGAAAAAATATTGTTGCTGATAGACGCGCTGGCCGGAGAGGGCATACAGCTGGAACATCTGGATCTGGGTGGAGGCCTGGGTATTCGTTACAACGACGAGTCACCTCCGGCAATAGCCGATTATGTGTCGGCATTATTGGGCGCACTAAGAGGACGCAGCGAAAAACTGCTACTTGAACCGGGCCGGGTTCTGGTCGGTAATGCCGGAATTCTGCTGACCCGTGTCGAATATCTGAAGCATGGCGAAGAAAAGAATTTCGCCATCGTGGATGCCGCAATGAACGACCTGATGCGTCCGGCTTTATACGATGCTTACCATGAAATATTGCCGGTAATACGCGAAACAGGTGTCGCCCCTCTCCCCAACCCTCTCCCGTGTGCGGGAGAGGGGGCAAACGAGAAAAGCAATACTTCAACCTATGAAGTAGTCGGTCCGATCTGTGAAACGGGCGACTTCATCGGTCGTCAACGCGATCTTTCCATACGCCCTGAATCCTTGCTGGCTGTGCTTTCCGCAGGCGCATACGGAATGAGTATGAGTTCCAATTACAACAGTCGCCCGCGCGCCGCAGAAGTGATCGTGGACGGCACTGCCGTGCATCTGGTTCGTGAGCGCGAGCAGCTATCACAGATGTATGCCGGGGAAAAACTGATCTCGTAAGTGTTGCAATCTCCGCTAATAATTTTTACGATATTTGTTGCACGTTTTTTTAAACGCCGATACAGTACCAATGCCGCAAGCGTCTTTCGCCAAAATATGGGGCGTTTGGGTGTGCAGTTAGTCGTAGTAATTATTCTAAATTTTATGGAGAATTAAAATGGCAACATCCAAAGCGAAAAAACCGGCGGCGAAAAAACCAGCTGCTAAAAAGGCGGTAGCTAAAAAGCCTGCTACTAAAAAGGCGGTAGCTAAGAAGAAACCGGCTGCTAAAAAAGCGGTAGCTAAAAAGCCGGCAGCTAAAAAGGCTGTAGCTAAGAAGAAACCGGCTGCTAAAAAAGCGGTAGCTAAAAAGCCTGCTGCTAAAAAGCCTGCTGCTAAAAAAGCGGTAGCTAAAAAGAAGCCGGCAGCTAAAAAAGCGGTAGCTAAAAAGAAACCGGCTGGCAAGGGTATTTTGGGCGCGTAGTTTTGCTCCACAAGGGGCGCGGTCAGATTCCTCGCCCTTTTTATCCTGCCAGAGCCTGCTGAAATAATCCTTGCTTCAGTACGGCTCTTGTCCTTTTCCTTTTGAAGTTTCTGCTTCAAAAAATCCGGCGTTGTTCAAATGGCCGCAGCGGGCAATCGATTCATCACCTGCATTAATCAGAGACTGGCAAGCAACTGAACAGTTGCCGGGAGCGGGATTAACGCTCGTTTTTAAATCAGGAAGATGGTCGCCAATCCCAGGAAGATGAAGAATCCGCCGCTGTCAGTTATAGCGGTAATCATCACACTGGAACCGATGGCCGGATCGCGCCCCAGCTTTTGCATAACCAGAGGGATACCCAAACCAACGCTTGCGGCTACCAGCAGATTAAGCAACATTGCACACATCATCACGATGCCCAGTGACACGCTGTGATACAGGAAGTAAGCAAATAATCCCGCCACCCCGCCCCATACCAAACCGTTCAGGGCGCTGATGGCCAGTTCCTTGAGGAATAATCTGCGCACATTTTCATAGGTGATTTGTCCCAAAGCCAGCGAGCGTATGATGATGGTGGTTGTTTGATTTGCCGAATTTCCCGCAATACCCGCGACGATTGGCATGAGGGCTGCCAGCGCGACGAATTTTGCAATCGTACCCTCAAAAGCACCGATGACACGCGAGGCGAAAAATGCGGTGCAAAGATTCAGTGCCAGCCAGGTCCAGCGATTCTGTGCGCTTTTCCACACCGATGCGAAAATATCTTCTTCCTCGCGCAAACCGGCCTGGTTCAGCAAATCCGTTTCAGATTCCTCGCGAATAAAATCCAGCACCACGTTCACCGTCACACGTCCGAACAGCTTGCCGTCCTCGTCCACTACCGGCGCGGAAACCAGGTCATAGCGTTCAAATGCCTGGGCAGCGTGGTCGGCCTTGTCATCCGGATGCAGCTGAATGATATCGGTCAGCATCAGATCGCCGACAATTTCTTCCGGCTCGTTGACGACGACAAGATTGATCGGGAGCACACCCTTGAACCGGTCATCGCGGTCAACCACGAAGACCTGGTCGGTATGGTCGGGCAGTTCATCGAAACGACGCAAATAGCGCGACACCACTTCCAGTGTGACGTCCTCGCGCACATGCACCATATTAAAGTCCATCAGCGCACCAACCGAATCCTCCTCGTAGGACATCGCGGCCCGCAGTTGTTCGCGTTCCCCGATGGGTAGCGACTTGAACACATCGCGAATCACATGTTGCGGCAGGTCAGGCGCAAGGTCGGCGATCTCGTCGGTGTCAAGTTGCTCCGTCGCCACACGCAACTCGTCACGGCTCATTGAAGCGATCAGCGAATCACGGACCGCGTCGGAAACTTCGATCAGAATCTCGCCATCATGCTCCGACTTGACCAGGTCCCATACCAGCAACCGTTCTTCAATCGGTAGTGATTCCAGAATATATGCAACGTCGGCGGGGTGCATGCCCGCCAATTTGCGCTGCAGTTCTGCGTTGTGCTGTTTATGCACTATGGTATCGAGCAGATCGTGACGGTCGTCGCGCGGCAATTCCTGCCGATGGATGACATTCTCCAGCAGGGCGTGTTTGTGCAGCAGCGCTTCCACCTGCTTGAGGTGTTCCTGCACATTCTCGGTGTAGTGATGTTCTTGGTTGCTCTCCGTCATCGCGCATCCCCGGTAAATCGCGGGCTATTGTAAAGAAAACCCCGCCATGATGCTCAGGGAATTTCCGCGTCGTTCATGCGTGACAGAATGATTTCGGACTTGCGCAGCATGCCGGGGGCATCCCGATGTCTGTCGTAATAGCGGGGATTGGGCACCATCGCCGCGAGCTTCGCGGCCTGATCTGCAGAGAGCTGTGCCGCGCTCACATGAAAATAATGGCGCGCAGCCGCCTCTGCGCCGAATACGCCGTTTCCCCATTCAATGACGTTGAGATAAATCTCGAATATCCGCTGCTTGTCCATCACCGTCTCCAGCATCACGGTGATCACCGCCTCTTCCAGCTTGCGCCACGGGGTGCGCCTGGTGGAGAGAAAAAGGTTCTTGGCAAGCTGCTGACTGATGGTGGAACCACCCGCCACGATCTTGCCTTTCCTGAGATTTTTTGCATAGGCTTTTTGTATGCCTTCCCAGTCAAAACCTTCGTGGTCGACGAACTTGGCATCTTCGGCTGCAATCAGCGCGCGCTTCAGGTTGTCGGAAATTTTTGCATAAGGGACCCACTTCTGCCTGAGTTCGGCATCGGGATTTTTATCCTGCATGATTTCCAGCCGGGTATTCATGAACGCGCTGCTGGACGGATTGAATTTCACCCACCAGCAGACATGCGCGAACAGCCACACCTGATACAGCAACAGCAAGGTGAAAAACACCGTCACGCTGCGCCAGAGCCAGCGCAACAGCCAACCCTGGAATTTTTTCATGACTGCTTACGCATCGCCTCGATGACCTGCGCGGTATTTGGACGGACGCCGCGCCAGATGAAGAAGGATTCGGCAGCTTGTTCTACCAGCATGCCCAGACCGTCGGCGACTTGCGCACCGTGTTCGCGCGCGAATTTCATGAATGGAGTTTCGCGCCCGTACATCATGTCGTAGGCCAATGCGCCGGGCGCGAAGATGCCGGGCGGCAACGGTGGCATTTCGCCGGACAGGCTGCTGGAAGTAGCATTAATAATCACATCGAATTGTTTGCCGTCTAGCTGATCATAAGTTACGGCCGAAACGGGAACATCTAAAAAATGGGGATAATATTCTTTTCCATGTCCAAGCATTTCATCTGCTTTTTCTTTTGTTCGATTCACAGCAACTAGGATTTGAATATTGGTCATCAATAAAGGCAACTGAATTCCCCAAGCAGCTCCACCCGCACCCATCAATAAAACTTTCTTGCCTTGAAGTGGCATGTGAAGGTTGTTCACAATGTCTTTAACCAACCCAACACCATCAGTGTTATCACCGTGAATTTCGTTGTTTTTGAACGAGAGAGTATTTATTGCTTTAGCTGCTAGTACGCGCGGAGTTAAGTGTAGAGCAATATCAAATGCCTCGAATTTGAACGGCACCGTAACATTGCAGCCCTTGAAACCTTCCTTGCGCAACCGCTCTATGGTTGCAGTAAAGCCATCCAGCGGCGAGAGGATGGCTTCGTAGCTGATGTCCTGCCCGGTCTGATCGGCAAACATCTTGTGGATCAGCGGCGACTTGCTGTGGTTGATCGGGTTGCCGATTACGGCGTACTTGTCTTTCATTTGGAATGCGCCCGGAATTTAACAAAAAAATTCAATGGGCGCATTGTAAAGTATTGCGATACCAATGTAGGAGACCGATTTATCGGGCGATTGTCGTGAGCCATCGCGCAATGAATTGCGCTCCTACAAGTCACTTGGCTTTAAGGAGTCTTGCGGCAATCACACCCACAGCAGCCATCGCCCAAACCACAGTTGCACCGCTGGGCAGATCCAGCCAGGCGGACAGCAACAAACCCAGCGCGTAACCGGTAATGCCGATCGCAAAGGCATAAAGTGTGCGCCGACGACTGACCCGATAGGTGGCGAGCGCCGGAACGATCAGGCTGGCGAACACCAGATACACGCCGACCAGTTGCACCGAGGCAGTGACGGCCAGCGCAAACAGCGCGTAGAAACCCAGGTAATGGGTCTTCAGCCTGCTCCATTGCCAAAGCGCCAGCAATGCCGCTGTCAGTAACGCCGTGGCGATCAGCTGGTTGGTGCTGACCCACAGGATCTGCCCGACCAGCAGATCCTTGAGATGCTCGCCCGCGTGCACGTCGTGGCTCATTAGCAGAATGCCGCCGCTGGCGGCAAGCACGAAGGTCAGGCCGATGCAGGCTTCCTTGACGTCGGCCAGACGATTTTCGATCCAGGCCAGCAAACCAGCGCCGCACAGCGCGCTGGCGGCGGCGATCGCCTGCACCAGCAGCGGCTTCCCGGCCAGATCAAGCAGTCCTGCGATGATCACACCCAGTCCGGCGATTTGCGCGACGGCCAGATCGGCAAAGATCACGCCGCGCTCCAGCACCTTCATGCCGAACGGGATGTGGGTTGCCAACACCAGCAAACCCGCGATGAATGCGGGTAACAGGATACTCAACTCGATGTCGTTCATTTCAGTCCTGCAAGCAGACGTTGAATGGTGTCATCGAACATCGTGAACAAGTCGGTCGCCTGCGGCGTGCCGCCTACGGTAAAAGGCAACTCCACGGCGGGAATATGCGCGCGTTCCGCGATCCACTCCGAGGGCCGCTCGTTCTGGTAGGCAGCGCGTATCACCATGCGCGCCGGATGCTGCTGCAGTTCATGCAACACCTTGCCCAGATAGGCCGCGCTGGGTTCCATGCCGGGCTTGGGCTCCAGCTCGGCAACCTCGTTCAGTCCCAACCAGTTGTTCATATATGCGAAACCCTTGTGATGCACGACGATGGGTATACCCTTCAATGGCGCGGCCTGCTTTTCCCACTTTACAATCGCGGCGCGCCATTTCTGGTCGAACGCGGCAAGTTGTTGCTGGTAATACGCCGTGTTGGCCGGATCGATCTGGATCAGTCTCTGGCTGAGCGCAGCCGCGATCGGCACGAAGTTGCGCGCATCGGTCTGGATATGTGGATTCCCCCCGGGGTGCACATCGCCGTCGGCGCGATCCAGCCTTTTGGGGACTTCGCGCATGGCGACATATTGCGCCGCGGCAAAATTGCCGGTGCTGCCCGGCTGTATCGCACTGTTGCCCGATTCCTGCAGCACCACCGGCATCCAGCCGATTTCCAGTTCCGCCCCGGTGCAAACCAGCAGCTGCGCGTTGCGCGCCCTGGCGATCAGGCTGGGGCGTGCCTGCACCTGGTGCGGATCCTGCAACGGCCCGGTAGCCGTGTAGATGTCGGCCTTGTCTCCCGCCAGTTGCTGGGTGAGCGCCGCCCACTCAGGTTCGCAGGCGAACACGTTAAGTGCGGCATGCACGTTGCCACTCAGCAGCAACAAGAAAATGCAAAATATTTTTTTCATGTCGTTATTCCGGTAAATAATTTTTAGGGTTGCCACGTCAAGCCTGCATCCTGTGGAACTGTAGGAGCGAAACTTGTTGCGCGAAATCATCGCCCGATGAATCGGGCTCCTACATTTTCAAAATCTAATACTGGTGTGCGCCGTGCGCGCCCAGACTCATGATGTATTGCACGAACAGCTGGTTATCGGCCAGTCCCTGGCGTGTATTGTCGTGCGCCAACTGCAGGCGTATGCGCGAGAATTCACTGGCGTTGTAATCCGCCATCCAGGTGAGCCTCGTCGGGTGGAACCCATAATTGCTGACGATACCGGGTGCGAAAGTTGCACCCAAACCGGCATTGCCCGAATCAAGCCGGTCATACCGCACACCGGTGCGCCAGTCTGGCATGAACTGGTACACGCTTTGCAAATACCAGCCGCTTTGCGTGACTGCATAGCTGCCTGTATTTGCGAGGCTGTCAGTCAACATGCCATTTTGCTTGCGCTGAAAATATTCGCTCTGCACCTTGAGGTAATGTTCGCGGATATTGCCGTTGGGCGAGTATTTCCAGACAAAATCCAGTCCCGCAGTATGGCTGTCGCCGGTGAAGCTGTTGGTTACGCTGCTGATTGGCATCCCCATCGAATCCACCGCATTACTGAGTGAATCGACTTGTCGTGTCTCGTGAAGCGAAATGCCCGCGCGCCAGCTGTTTTCAATGCCGACATCGTCGCCGATGTGCGCGAACAGAACCCCTGCTCCCGAGCCGTTCTTGTTCTGCCGGTTCGTTCCCGGGAAATCGAGTCCGCGGCCAGCCTCGCCGCCGATTTCGATGAACATGTCGGTCGGCGCCAGCCATTTAAGCTGCATACCATCCTCGCCCAACTGGTTGTCCCACATCGCGCGATATACCAACGGCTGGTCAACGAAATCCCAGACGTGTGAATGCTGCTCGTTCAGATAGCCGAGGCCGGAAAAGAAACGGCCGAATTTCAGATTCAGTCCGTAACCCAGTGCACTTGTTTGCACGAAGCCGTTCTCCACCGTGATGCCTCCCCCGGGCGCCAGCGAGAACGTGCCGACGCCGCGAAACAGCGGATCGATGTCGGCCGCAATACCCAGCTCCGATTCCTGCAGTGAAAATCCGCGCGTATAGCCGGTGTTGTTGGCACTCATCGCAAAACCGGTTACCGGAATGGCGGGATTCCGCTGGAGCTGTTCATAGGTGCCGGACAGAACCATCGAGACGGCGGGGTTGAAGCTGCTCACACTGCTGGGCGGGGTGCTGCTGCGAACCGGTTGTTGTACGGCAACACTTTCGTCCTGCTGCAGACGCTGTTGCAACTGGGCATTGCTTTGCTTCAATTGCCGGATCTGCTCGGCTATGGATTGCGGATCGGCATCGCTCGCGGCAAGGGCGTTGAGCGGATTGACCAACAACACGGCAACAGCCGTGCACCAATATATATTTCGGTACATGATGACTCCTGATAAGGCATGACAAAACCCCGCAGAATGGCTGCGGGGCAACTGAACAAGCTTAGGCGGAGTAAGGCGGGGCGCGCGCCGCGAATACGACGAACGCAATGGAAGTGTATGAAGCCGGTTCGCTAAAATGCAGCGGTTCGAAACTCTCGATGCTGGCGAAGCTGATGCTGCTGCTGCCGATCAAGCCGCCGATCTGTGCATAAGCCGCGCACTGACCGCAATACTTGTCATGGGGAAGCGATTGATCTGAGTTCTGCGATTGCTCGGGATGAATGTGTGAAATGCCATGCGCCAAACTCCCCATCTGCGCGAGCAGCAAGGCAAAAACCAGGGTGAGCGTGGTGAACAGGGAACGTTGCATGGCGCGCACTTTAACCAAGAATCCCGTACGGGGCAAGCTGCTATTCACTTTCCATATGGTCCGCCGAAGTGAATGTCCAGGTGCGCGTGATTTCAAGAATATCGGTATCTTTGGTGATGCTCGGCGGAAGCGGCGAATAGGGTGCGGCCAGCCTGACGATACGCATGGCCGCCGCATCCAATATGGGCTGACCTGATGATTTGTTCACCTCTATGTTTTCCACGCTGCCATCCTTGTTTATTGAAACGGTGAGCACCAACTTTCCATAGATCTGCTGGCGGCGCGCCTGCTCCGGGTAATTCAGGTTGCCGATGCGTTCCACTTTGATACGCCAGTCTTCGATGTACTGGGCAAAGCGGTATTCCCTGGTGCGCGCGCCTATCGATGTGCGACGCGGCAATTTCTGATAGGCATCCCAATTCTTGTCGATCTGTGCCTCGAGGCGTGCCATCTCCAGAGATTTCTGTACCAGCGCTTCACCGTTGCTGGATGTGCTGCTTTTCTGTTTCTTGAGTTCCTCTTGTACTGCCGTGTAATTGCTCTTCATCCTGGTCAGCATCCGCTTCGTTTTCGCTTCGAGTTCGGCGACGTGCCTGGCTTCTTGCTCGGGAGAAAATTTGGGATCATCGCTGATCGCGGGCAGCGGACTCTTGGCCTTTCGGTCTTCGGCGGTATTGCCGCCGCCATCCAGATTGTGCTGCGCCAGCGCATCCGCCTGGACGGGCTTCGATTGCGATTTGCTGTTGACCAGCACCACTTGCAGCGGCTGAATAAAGTTTGCCGCAGTGCGCGGATCAGGCAGCACCAGCAAGATGCCAAACAACAGAAAAACGTGCAGCGCGATGGAAAAAAACATCGAGAATGACAATCTTGTGCGCAAATGCGGCAAGATTGCCGACCACCCGGTTTTTTTCCGGGTTTTCAAACAGCTTCCTCTATCGCCGCGATAAAGCGGGTTTGCAGACTCAGATCGAGCAGATCGATTTCACCTATGGCCAGTTGCACCCGTGTATTGGCCGGCAATTCCGGCAGCGACGGCACCTTGAAGACCAGCGGAATATTGCCCAACTTCACCAGGTTTTCGCGCAACACCACGGCCTCCACCTGCTCGATATTTTCCTGCTCCAACCAGCGCAAACACCAGTAGCGCTCCATACTGCGCTGGAAATCATTATAGATTCCATACATGGTATCGAAATCGCGCATCGTGGTGTACAGCGCGGGGTCGTTTTTGGGATAAGCGGGTTCCCCGTCGCGCAACATAGAGATGATCTGGCGCTGGTTGACCATATCCACATAGCGTCGCAACGGCGAACTCGACCACATGTACTGCGCCACTCCCAGGCCCTGGTGCGGCGCGGCAACCGTGCTCATTTTCACCTTGCCGTTTTGCTGGGTGCGATAGATGCCGACGAAGCCATGCTCGGCAAGGTGTTTGCCCCATTCGCTGTTCACCAGGATCATCAGTTCGGAAACCACCTTGTCTATGGGTGAACCGCGCCGCCGCCGGGTAATGCTGACGCGGTCGTTGTCGATATGGAAGTTGTAATCCACCTGCTGGGTATTGTTGTCGGCAGGCTTGCCGCGCCCGGCCTCCAGTTTTTGCACCAGATTCCACAGCAATGTCAGTTCGCCGGCATAGGGATAATCCAGCTTGCCTGCCGCCAGCGTCTCCTCGTTGAACAGGGGCTCCAGCGTGTCATGGCGCAGATTGGCCGCGATGTGGATGCGCTCGACCCGGCTCTCGTGACCCAGTATCGCCAGGGTTGCACCGTCGATTTCGTTATACATCGACAGTGCCGGGCATACCCTGTCCGCACAAAGCGTAAATGCCTCCACCACGCTGTCCGGCAACATGGTGATCTTGGCTCCCGGCATGTACACCGTTGAGAGACGCTGCGCGGCGATCTTGTCGCCCTCCGAATCGCGCGGCATTCCCAGCGCGGGCGCGGCGATATGCACGCCGATACGCCAGTTGCCATTGGGCAGTTTCACCACGGAAATCGCATCATCAATCTCCGTGGTGGTCGCATCGTCAATGCTGAATGCATTCACGTCGGACAACGGCAACTCTTCCCACGCGCCCAATTCGACAGGCGGAAAACCGGTACCGTGGGGAAAGTTTTCGAACAGGAATTTTTGCAGATGGTAATCCTGCGTGGACGGCAACGCACCACAGCGATGCAGCAGGTGCGCTGCCGACAGATGCGTTGCGGCGCATGCCGCTTCCAGCGCCTTGACTTCAAGGGTGTTGCGGTCCGGCTTGTAGAGCAGATACTGAAGATGTTGGTTGAACCCGTCGGGCAATTCAAAACGCGTCAGCTGCTCGGTGTAGTGCGCCTGCAGCGCCAGTTGCTGGCGCTTCTTCTCTGCACCGGCCAGCGCGGCTTTCAGCACGTCGGGCGGCGCGGCGCGATAGCGCCCTTTGCCCTTCTTGTGAAAATAGATAGGTGCGCTGTGCAACCGTATCAGGGCTGCGGCTGCTTCCAGCGCACTGGGCGTATGGCCGAAATATTCGGTGGCGATCTGCTCGGCGCCGAATTCATCCGGCGGACAACATTCCCACAGGAATTCCACCTCTATGGATTCCGAAAGCGCCTCGGCCTGCGCCATGAATTCGCCCAGCGCCGGCTGGGTAAAACGCAGCATCACATTGACTGCTTTGACCTTGCTGCGCTTCCCGGACAAGGCTTCGATCTGTAGCGATGTGGTGTTATCGGCCATGATGCTACCGACCTTGAAACTGCCGTCTTCTTCGTAAAGGATATTCATTGGGGGTGAGGCGAAAATAGTGACGCAATTATACCCTGTCGGCGACCCTGTCTCGCGCCGACAGCGACGAAAAGGATCAACAATCATATTGGCCATATTACCGAATGCAACCCGCGCCATCGAATGGGGTAAACTTGCCCGACTGTCGGCATTGGACCTGCACTGAATATGGAACAACACTGCATCACCGAAACCCGCTTGAGGCTAAGGGCATGGCTGACTCTCGGCTATACGCTATTCATTATGTACGGGAGCCTGTCGCCATTCGATGGTTGGCGCGAACCGGGTTTTAATTTCATGGATGTGCTGGGCACGCCTCTTCGATTTACCTACACCACATTCGATGCGGTCATCAATCTGTTGTCCTACCTGCCGCTCGGTTTGCTGTTCGGCCTGGTGGCACGCGCGCGCACCGGAACGCTAATGAGCGTAACGTTCGGCCTGTGTGCGGGTATGCTGCTGTCGGCAAGCATGGAATATCTGCAGATGTATCTGCCGACACGCGTCAGCTCCAATATGGACATCCTGACCAACAGTACCGGGGCGCTGCTCGGTGCATTGCTGGCAGTAAGCATTACGTCATGGACCGGACTCTTTTTACGAATAACACGCTGGCGCAACGATCTCTTTCGCCATGGCAAAGAGATGGATTTCGGGCTGGCTTTGCTCGCGTTGTGGATGTTCGGGCAGATCAACCCGTCGCTGCCGATGCTCGGCAATGTGTTTATCAGCGGAGTCGCCAGCCAGCCATTTGCAACACCGCCGCCCGCACCTTTCAACGGGTGGGAAAGCAGTGTAGTCACGTTGAATCTGCTGATGCTGGGCACATTGATGCTGACCCTGCTGCGCGTACCGCGCCATATCGTCATGTCGCTGCTGGTGATATTGAGCACGGTGGCCCTGGCCAAATTCATCACCGCTGCGCTGCTGCTGAAGTCCTGGGCACTGCTGCTATGGATCAACAGCGAGGCGGTGTTCGGCATGATGTTGGGGATATTGCTGCTGTTCGCGGCGCTATGGCTGCCGCTCAGTGTCGTGATCGTTTTTGGCGCTGCGGCATCGCTGTGTGACTTTGTCATGGTGAACTTTGTATTCGGCGACAATTCGCCTTCTGCCGCGATGTCCATCTATCACTGGCATTACGGACACCTGCTCAACTACAACGGACTGGCACAGACCATCACACTGGTTTTCCCCTTGCTGCTGCTGTTCCACCTGTGGCGCGCCAGAAAAATATAATTCTGGAGTGTCCGTTAGGCCGTTCATGTTTTGTTCGAAAAACTTATGGCCGGGCACTCGTAGGAGCCCGATTCATCGGGCGATTGTGTATCCAGGCTATCGCGCAATAAATTGCGCTCCTACATGACACCTTGGTCTTAACGGATTATCTGGGATAATTCGATCTTTCTGGAGTCTCACATGAGTTTTTTCGACAAACATGTTTTTTTCTGTACCAATCAGCGCGAAGATGGCAGCGCCTGCTGCAACGACCACGGCGCGCAAAAAGCCCGCGATTACGTGAAGAAACGGGTCAAGGAACTCGGCATATCCAATCCCGGCAACAAACTCCGCATCAACTCCGCCGGATGCATGGATCGTTGCGATGAAGGTCCTGTGATCGTGGTGTACCCCGAGGGCACCTGGTATACCTATGTGGATGAAAGCGATCTAGATGAGATCATAGAAGAACACCTGAAGCATGGGCGAGTGGTGGAACGCCTGAAGATCTAGGCATCAGAAATTGCCTGCAACAGGCAGGCAATGCACAAGCACCGGGTCCGCTTTCGCGGATAGCGCCGATACCACCAAATGCCAACGGCATCATGAAATTTAAATGTCCGTGCGAGCCGGTTTTTTGGCCGGGGCGATGTTTGACCTTGTTTTAATAATGGACTAGTATCGCCAAACACTTGGCAAACATATTGAAAAGTATGGACGCAAAGTCTCCGGCCTAAAGGAAACTATGGTAGCGGGATTACGACACGGGGTACTCACCCAACGCCTGTATTTCTCCGCCCCACTTCCCCATGCTGTCGTTGAATGATCGGTTTCATCCCTGATGATCCTGGCCGGCCATCCCGCGAAGCAGGTTTGGTATGCACGCACACCTCCTTTCTACTTTTAAGGTATGGCAACATGGCAAGAAATTTACAAGAGCACCATGCAAACAAACGATGAAAAAACCGGATAATTTCAGAGGCCGTTGTATTGGCCCCGCGCGGAACAAAGTGGGCGTATTTGCCCGCTGCCTGTAGGTGGAAAGCAGCTTGGACAAAAGATCAGCCATACAATCCGCGCAGATACGGCAGTTGCTTTCCATCAGCAATGTGTCGCTACTGGCCAGCATACTCATTGCCACCATTCTTGCTTATGTTCAGCGTGAAGTCATATCCTCCCAGGTGCTCCTGACCTGGTATACCTTCATGGTGCTCGCATCAATCTTACGAGCCAGTCAGATTATCAGCTATCAACGCCGCCCATCGGATGACGCTACCGTAATCCATACCCGGCTGATGAGTTTTCGCCTGGTTATTCTGGTTGCATCCCTGGTATGGGGAGCAGCCGGCTGGCTGCTGTTCCCGGCAAGCAATCCGCAACACCAGGTATTCCTGATCCTGATGCTTGCCGGAATGACGGTTGGAGGCGTGGTTTCATTTTCAGCCGATTTGACCAGTGCCATTGTATTTTCGGTATCGGTTATTGCACCCGTCACGATCCGGCTATTTGTATCTGAAGACCGCTTGCTTGTAATTCTCGGCATGGCAGCATTGCTGTACCTGTTCTTCATGATCATGAGTTTGCTGCGTATCAACCGCAACATTTCCGACAATATCACCCTGCGACTGGAGGCAACCGAGCGCGAGGAATTCGTGAGGGCAAACGAGGAGCGCTATCGGCTGCTGCTCAACTATTCGCCAGTCGGGATTTTTCATTACGATACCGACCTTGTGATCACCTATTGCAACAATCGGCTGGCCGACATTCTGCAGACCTCAACAAAAAATATTATCGGGCTGGATATGAAGCTGCTCAACGATCAGACTTTATTGCCTATTTTGAGAAAGGCTTTCGGCATGCAAGTCGTCCATCATGAAGGACTGTGTTCCACTCCTTTCTGCAATGCGGACTTGTGGCTGGATTTGACCTGCGCTTCGTCCCGTGATGGCGATGGCAATGTGGTAGGCGGCATTGCCATCGTTCAGGATTTCACCGAACGCAAAAACTCCGAGGAAAGGATCAATAATCTGGCGTTCTACGATACGCTCACCCATCTGCCCAACCGGCGCCTGCTTATGAACAGACTGCAGCAGGCATTGGCATCCAGTTCACGCCTGGGCAGAGAAGGGGCCTTACTGCTTATTGACCTGGATAATTTCAAGACCCTCAACGATACGCTTGGCCATCAGGTTGGCGATCAGCTCCTGCAAGAGGTTGCGTTACGCCTGGCCGCCTGTGTGCGCGAAGACGATACAGTTGCCCGCTTGGGGGGCGATGAATTTGTGGTGATGCTGGAAAACCTGAGTGAACATCCGCTTGAAGCGGCGGCGCATACCGAGGTTGTGGGCGAGAAAATTCTTGCCGCCCTGGGTCAACACTGCCAGCTCGTAACCAGCGAGCACCACTGTTCATGCAGCATTGGTGCTGTCCTGTTCAACAGCAACTCGCAAACGACCGATGAACTCCTTAAACAGGCCGACATCGCCATGTATCAGGCAAAGAAAGCCGGACGCAACACCCTGCGGTTCTTTGATCCGCAAATGCAGGCCAGTATCACGACCCGCGTCGCACTGGAAGCCGAATTGCGCAAAGCGATTGAAAAGCAACAGTTTCAACTGCATTACCAGATCCAGGTGGATAGCTCACATCGCCCGCTGGGAGCGGAAGCATTGATACGCTGGATACATCCGGAACGGGGAATGATATCTCCCGCACAATTCATTCCGCTGGCGGAAGAAACCGGGTTGATCCTGTCCATAGGCCTTTGGGTACTGGAGACGGCCTGCGCCCAACTCAAGGCATGGCAGCAGGATGCACTTACCCGCGACCTCGTTCTTGCCGTGAACGTGAGCGCCAGACAGTTTCACCAGTCCGACTTCGTGGCCCAGGTACATGATGCCGTGCGAAGGCATGCCATCAACCCGGTACAACTCAAACTGGAACTGACCGAAGGCATGTTGCTGGCGGATGTCGAAGAGACTATAGCGACCATGAATATATTGAGCGAGATCGGCATCCAGTTTTCAATGGACGACTTCGGCACCGGTTATTCATCGCTGCAATATCTCAAGCGGCTGCCTCTGGATCAACTCAAGATTGACCAGTCGTTCGTGCGGGACATTGTCACCGACAGCAGCGACAAGGCGATTGTGCGCACCATCATTGTCATGGCGCAAAGCCTCGGTATTTCCGTCATTGCCGAAGGGGTGGAGACGGAAGAGAATCGGCAATTCCTGCTGGACAATGGATGTTTTCACTACCAGGGATACCTGTTTGGCAGACCGGTGCCGATTGAGCAGTTTGAGGCGTCATTGCAACAGGGCCAGGCGCTGTTGATATCTGCGTGATTGACTGGTTCGAGCAAGCCGTATCCCGGCAACAGGACATACCGTCAACGGTAGCGTAGCTGCAACCGGCATACCTTGCACCGGACTGATCCGCCTTATGGCAATATATAATGGACGAATTCCAGACTGCAGTTCCGGCTAAAACGCTTTACAACCCATCCTGCCAATTAGTCGTCACTTGAACCCAAACTTGCCTTCCTGATTCATAATGTACATGCACCTTGCCGCACCCGGAATATCTGGCGAACCGATCGCATCTCGCGGCTTAAGAATATACGGGGAAACCCAAAACACCGATGTTCACCCTATGGAAACCTGAGTGTCCGGGAAGTGGCCACTGATACCCGAAACTAAGCTCCAACCGCTTCACTGGAATTAAAATACACGAATTGACATGCCTACCCTGAAAAAATTCTCCATTGCCGGCGCGGCCGGAAATCTCGAAGGAGTGGTGCACCTGCCCGACACAGAACCACGCGCGATCGCGGTGATTGCGCATCCGTTGCCTACCATGGGCGGGACGATGGACAACAAGGTCGTCACGACCCTGGCGAAAACTTTTGTGGAACTGGACTTCATTGCGTTGCGTTTCAACTTTCGCGGCGTGGGCGGCAGTGAAGGCGAATCCGACAACGGCAACGGCGAGACGGAGGATGTGCTGGCGACCGTGCGCCATGCACGACAGGAGTACGGCGACCTGCCGCTGATCCTGTCCGGTTTTTCCTTCGGCGGCTATGTGCAGGCATGTGTCGCACAAGAAATGGACCCACATCCGCACAGACTGGTGCTGATCGCGCCCGCAGTGGGGCGTTCCGTTCCCTCACTCAAGGATAGTAAAGGCATGCCGCCCGTGCGCCACGACACGTTGTTGGTGCATGGCGAACTGGACGAAGTGGTACCGCTGGCCGATGTGTTCGAATGGGCCCGCCCGCAGCATTTGCCCATCGTGGTATTGCCGGAAGCGGGACACTTTTTTCACGGACGGCTGAACCAGCTCAAGCAGATCGTGCTGCATGCCTTCAACGGACAACCTGTATGAACGCAATACTGAGCGCGCACAAGCTGCACAAAAGCTATGGCGACCAGATAGTGGTGGACGGGCTGGACCTGTCCATCCGGCGCGGGGAATGTTTTGGCCTGCTCGGACCGAACGGCGCGGGCAAGACC
>JBBRFZ010000020.1:0-27069 GCA_038241165.1 Burkholderiales bacterium
GACCGGCACGGGTACGGTGGCGCCGGGGACGACTGCGGAGATCCACTGGCTGATTATTCCCGCGCCCGGTTCGGGGGGTACTGCACGAAGGTCTGCTTTCGGGCAGCGTAATTGCATGGTCACATGACCGCTATGGGCACGACGCTGCCGGTCATTACCTCCAGCGGGGCTTCCACATAGCCGACGTTCACTAATCGCAAAATTGGATTGTTTTGAACGTCTCACCGACACCCCCCACCTAAATCTCCTGAATGGCCGGTATTGAGAAATCTGTATGGCGGGTTTTGGCACGGACTTTACTATGGGTAAAACCAACAGGCGGTTTCCAACGAGATTGTTAAGGAAATTATCGACGATAAATGAGCTTTAGAGCGCTCCAATACTTCGTTCAAACTGACTTACATAGGGGCTTGCCAGGATTATGAAGCCTTGAGCACAGCACTGGATACCGGCCTTCGCCGGTAAGACGTTTGTGCTGTTTCTTGCCGGATCAGCGGGTGATAGATGGCAGGCCAAGGATGATTTAGAAAGAGGATTGTTGTCGTTATCCTAAATCATCCCGCCATTCACCGAAATGATCTGCCCGGTGATATAGGCTGCATTTTCCGACGCCAGGAATCCCACCAGATCAGCAACCTCTTCCGGTTTTCCGGAGCGCTTCATCGGTACCAATTTTGCAATTGTTTCTGCATCGAAACTATCCTTGCTCATATCGGATGCAATGATGCCGGGTGCCACGGCATTGACGGTAATGCCACGGCTGGCCAATTCCAGCGCGAGAGATTTGGTGGCGGCGTGGAGTGCGCCCTTGGCTGCGGCGTAGTTGGTTTGTCCCCGGTTGCCTGTGATGCCGGCGATTGAGGATATCGTGATGATGCGACCCCAGCGGCTGCGTATCATCGGCATGGACAGCGGTTGAGTGACGTTAAAAAATCCATGCAGAGAGACATCGATTACGCTGTGCCACTGTTCCGGTCGCATGCCGGGGAAAACGGCATCATCGTGGATGCCCGCATTGTTCACGATCACTTGAATCGGGCCGGCTTCCAGCAGGGATTCCAGTGCAAGCCGAGTAGCGGGACCGTCGACAACGTCGAACTGGATGATTTCCGCAGAGCCGCCCTTTGCCAGCAATTCGTTGCGCAAGGCCTCTGCGCCGCTGCGGTTTTGGTTGGTATGGATGATCACATGCATGCCGTCAGCCGAAAGTCTGCGGCAAATCGCCGTACCGATTGCACCGCTGCCACCTGTCACCAGAGCGCGTTTCATTGATGTCGAGCCCGGAAAATATATTTGAACACAAGGAATTTGGTCATTTGTTCTCCGCGTTGGTCATGACGCTGGCACGGCCGGATAGCAGGACATCGCCTTCTGAGTTTATGTCGAAGCGATAAAGAATATTGCCTTCATTGCCGGAGATACGTTCAGCTCTAATCGTCAAATCGTCTTTGATGTCATCCAACCGCGCCCGATGCCATTGCACATCACGCACACTGGTCAGGAAACCTGCGTTTGGAGTTTCATCGCTGCCTGCGAGCAACGCGCCGTGGATTGCCATGGCTTGTGCTGCGTATTCGATTCCATTGGTGATGCCCAGAATTCCGGCAGTGCGTAGGGGATTATCCATAAGGCGATGACTGCTCGCCAAACATGTGATCCCGGTTTCATCCCAAATCTTTACCCGATCAAGCAGGCACATGCTGCCCTGATGAGGAATATGGGCGGCGATCCACTCATGGTCAATGATCACACCTGCACCCCGATAGCGAGACTCAGTGCATCGAGGTACTCGATGACCACTGAGCCCGAAGTCTCCTTTGCCAACAGCTGCATCAAAGGCAAGCCGCGCGCAGCGGGAATACGGGTGCGCAACGCTTCCAGATCGGTTTCCGGCATGGTAGTCGCAGCCGAAGTGCCCAGCTTGAGGGTGAGTAAAGCGCGCGAAGCAGGGGTGTTGACCGGGTTGAGTACCATCGCGATACCGAGTACATGGGGAATCGGTCGCAGGGCGTATAACGGCTCGGGATATGCTGTGTCGTAAGCTAACAACAGACAGGGTTTTCCGCTATGGTTGGCTTGTGTCGCTGCCTCGAGTAGGGCTGCAGCGAAAGTTGCATCGTAGGCGCACAAGCTGGTGGATGGTTCCATACAGGCCGTGGCGATACTCCAGTATCCCGAGGGCGCGTTGTGTACCGAGTTGTGGAAACGAGTTGGGGAGACGGCACGATCATCTGATGCCAAAGTTTCAAGGATATTGTGGCAATTGTCGCAGTCGCCCCCGGTGGAAGAAAATACCGTGCTCAGTTGCGAGGGATCCGCATTGGCGTTACGCGCGGCTTCAAAACCAATTGCCATCGAAAGTTTGATGGGTACACCAACACGTCGGCGTTCGGCGGGAGGCAATGCCTTGACCGGGGGGAGTTGTGCGGGTGTGAGCGTGAGTGGGACCTTGCCGGTTAACACGTCGCAACTTTGAGTCCAGCCGAACAGACCGGGGCCGAGCAGGCCGATTCCGTCAACGTGGATTTGCAGCGCGTTCAAGCGACCACCCTGGAGAGAACGAGGCTGCAATTGCTCCCGCCGAAACCGAAGGAATTGCTCAATGCATGGCGCATCGGCTGATCGATGTTCGAAAGCAGGTAGTGACAGGCGAGACGCGGGTCGATTGTTTGCGTGCCAACGCCTCCGGGGGCGAAGTCGTTGCGGAGCGCAAGAGCGCATATTATTGCTTCCACAGCGCCCGCCGCACCGAGCGTGTGCCCTGTATGACCCTTGGTTGAACTGCACGGGGTTTGTGCGCCGAACAGGGCCGTAACCCCTTTGTCTTCGGCAGCATCGTTGCTTTGCGTGGCCGTGCCGTGCAGGTTGATATAGTCAATATCAGCGGGTTGCAGGCCGGCCATTTGCAGCGCAGCCTGCATTGCGGCCAGCGCACCCAGGCCTTCCGGATGCGGAGAGGACATGTGATGCGCGTCACTCGATTCTCCGATGCCGCTCATGACGATATCGCCTGATACGGCATTCGTCGCGCGTTCAACGAGGATGAAAGCGGCTGCCTCGCCTATGGTAATGCCGTCGCGCTGTGCATCGAAAGGCCTGCACGGATCGGCGGAAACCAATTGCAGGGAGTTGAAACCATACAATGTGGTGAGGCAAAGTGAATCGACACCACCAATGATGGCCGCATCAATCAGGCCGCTGGCCATCATTCGTTGTGCGCTGCCAAATACCTTGGCGCCCGAGGAACAGGCCGTCGATACAACATAGGCCGGGCCGCGCAGATCAAAGTAATGACGCACGAAATCGGCAACGGAATAACTGTTGTGTGTATGACGGTAATCGTGGTCCGCAGGCAATTTTCCCGTGGCTGGATCACGGTGGCGGTAAGCGATCTCAGAGCTCAGAATGCCCGAGGTACTCGTTCCAAGAAAAACCCCAACGCGTTCTTTTCCAAAACGCTTGATCACATTTTGTACTGCCTGGGAAAAATCGTCCTGCTCCAGGCCGAGTTGGGCCAGTCGGTTATTGCGGCAATCAAAGGCCTTCAGGTCTTCGCGTACGACGAAGTCGTCCAAGCCCTCAACTTCGCCGATACAGGTGTTCAAATCGACGGTTTCCCAATGTTTGCGCGCGATGCCGCTGCGCTGAGTACGTAGCGCAGCTAGCGTGGGCTCAAGGCCAACGCCGATCGCACTGGTCACCGTGAATGAATTGAGTAGGAGTACCTGCACACCATATCCGTAGGAATGAACAAAATGAATTCTAACTGCTGCATTGATTGCGCGCCACACGAGAAACCAGCATGACATTGGCGAAGGGCGTGCCTGCGCTCATGGGTATGGCTTGCACATCAAAATCTCTGGATTCAAGCGCACTGATCCATTCAGCTAGCGGGCGACACCACATTCTCCCGAGACGATGCCCCTGGGAGAATGAAATACAGTGATCGACGATTTTACTGGTTACAAAACGCAAACCAGCACTTGCATCACCCACCCGAGTCACGAACAGGCCACCGGTGTCGAGTGCTGCGCGGATTTGGTCCAACATACGGTCTTGTTCGGCGTGAGGAATGTAGTGGAGCACATCCAGAATGGCGATGGCATCAGTATTACTCATGTCGGTTTTGCGCATGTCTCCACCACGCAGCTTTACCCGATTGCCATGGATCGGCTGCAGAGCACGGTTGCCACAATCCGCTTCACGCGCCATGAGTTCAATGCCCCGGAAATGCAGGTGCTTTGGAGTATGCAAGTTCACCGGCCAATTCTCTTGAGCGACAAGTTGTTCGGCTGCAAGGAACCAGGCGGCCAGGAGTCCACGGCCGCAACCGAGGTCCAGCACACGTGCGCCGTCAGGGAATATCGATTGTTCGATCAAAGCAGTAAATATGGGGTCATGACTTAGCTTGCCACGTGCCCACCGATAGTTAAATATCCCGGTTGGGCGATAGGGCTCAGTAGCCAGGTCAAGCAGTCTTTTTTTCAGGCTGGATTGCATACGGAAGAGAGTGTGACAGGTTTGAGTTTACGAACATCAAGTTCCTTGAGCAGGCGTGGCAACACTTCAAGGACTACAGGTTGTCCTGTGGCCGTTCGTGCGGCGTTACCATCGTGCAGGAGCAGGATGTCTCCGGCCGACAGATTATTGGTCAGACGAGCGAACACGATGTCGGCATTACTAGTTCGTGTGTCGTAACCGCGGCGTGTCCAGCTCGCCAGATTTAAACCGAGACGGTGGAGCGCCGGGTCGAGAAAGGGATTGCGAAGACCCGCGAGGGCACGGAAAAATCTTGGCCGCTGGCCGGTGATGTTCTCCAGCGTGGTCTGTGCGAAACCCACTTCTTTCAGCCAGCCGCGCAATCCGAGTAGTGAATAATGTTTCAGATGGAGTTGCCCATGGTTTTCGACGGCATGTCCTGCGGCAACGATGTCACGACATATTCCCGGGTGGGCCGCTGCACGTTCACCGATACAAAAAAAACTTGCCTGCACTCCATACTCCGCGAGAATAGCCAGAACCTTTGGCGTTACTTCCGGATCGGGACCATCATCAAATGTGAGGGCTATTTCATTACGTCCGGCAGATGATTCGGGTAAGTGCGTGAGATTGGCACCCAGAAGTTTGCTGCGCGGCCAGAGGCTTGCTGCGCAGATCAAAATTTGATTGAGTAATACTGCACCAAGCGCCCAGTGCCAAAGTTCAAGTTTAAGCATGAGGAGCAGCACAGCACCCAGATGCAGGATTATGGATGCAACGATAAAAGGAGTAGGTCGCCAGGCATTCATATTTTTGAGGTTATTTTTTTGTGTGCGGCGATCAATTTGCCAGAGGGCCATGATCCAGCCAGTCGTGCCACAACACATGCCAGGTAGGCCAGGTGTGTGAGCCGGGGAGAATACTCACCCGTTCGGCTGGCAGCAAGCTTGCCAGCATGCGCTGGCCGCGCATGAATCGGTCTTCACTGCCCGTACCAAAATATACCGGTGTTTTCCATTGTCCGGCATCAGCTTCCTGGCAAAGCCAATACCACCATGCACGTTCGTTTTGTTTGGAGGGTAGTGTGCGAGCCCAAGCGGCAGGTCCACCGGCATCAATGATTTCCGCAAGAATATCACCCGTGCCCGGATACGGTGACATGAGATGAACCCCGGCGAGATGGTCAGCGTACTCTGAGGCATAACAGAGCGCATTGAATGCCCCAAGTGATATACCAGCAAGCCAGATATTGCGATATCCGGCGGTCTGTGCGGGTTGTATGACATGTTCATGCAGTGTTTTGACGGCTGTTTTGTTCATAACGTACTGGTAAGGGATATCGGCCAGGATCAGGTCGATTTGAATTTCGCGCTGGCGTACTGCTTGAACAAAACCTTGTGTATAAAAATCCTCAATTTCTGTTTTGGAGGGTGGTAGAAGCACGAGTAGTGATTCAGTATGGCCGGAGCTGTCGAACAAATCAGTGAGAATTCTCATCGGAACGTTCTCGTGTGATGATGGCTGCAAAAATGAGTGCCAGGAAAGCGCCAAGGCTGACTGTACTACCAATGTCTGAAAGCACCGGTACTTTTGAAAATCCGAGTAGGCCAAAGCTACCTACGGTCGTGAGGTTGGCTACGATCAACGACATCTGCGTCTTGCGACGATCAGCCTCGCTACCTGTCTGTGCACGGCGATCGAAAAAGAGGGCGTAATTGGAACCAACCGCAACAACCAGGAGCAGGCCCACCAGATGCATGATTGTCAGTTGTATACCACTGATCAAAAGAACCGCTGTTACGGACAACACAGCACAGCCGAGAGGTGCCATGACTCTCAATGTGCGCGACAAGGATCGTAATGATACAAGCAAGAGACCCATGATGATCAAACAGCCGAATCCGGAGAGTAGCAGCACTTCACTCCGATAATTGTCGAAGATGCTGGTTGATTCTTCAAGCAGATCGATCACAATGATTTTCGGCAAGCCATTTGAATCAAATGCAGCTCTGACTTTGTTGAGATCGATGGTATCCCCGGATGGGCCAACACCTGTTGAGTGCAAAGGCATCAGAACAAGGTAGTCCTTGGCGCGCTTGATTAACATGGAGTCCACCATGAGTGCCAATGATGTGCCATTCATATCGGCGCGAATCAGCGGCGGCCTGGCACGAGTTGCCTGTATATCGGTGAGAAAGCCTTCAAGACGTTCTGTCTTGATCGGAATATTCTTGAGTGACTCATCGAGCATCAGGCGGGCCTTCTTGGCATCGGGGAGTACAGCCTGTCTGGCGTGCTGGAGAGCAACGCTCGGTAACACGAGAGCGGGAGAATTGTATCCTCCTATAACCTTATTCCTGGCCAGCTCTTGCAGCACTGCGCCGGCTTGCTCCGCTCTTTCCAATGCAATCTCTTCATTGGGTGCAGTGAGGGCAGCCATGTACCGCATGTCAGATGCACCCATGTCACTTCTGAGTTCTGTATCGAGCCGTTGTTCTGCTTTTGAGATCGGGCTGAGGGCAGAGAGTTGGTGATTCCATATATTGCCAGAATTTAGCAGGACAATGCTTGCAGCGGCCAACATCAGGGCGGTAACAAGCCAGCGCAATTTGGCGGCTCGTTCGATAATCCAATCAAGCTTCACCTCAACCTTTGTCAGGTCTCGCAAAGTAACGTGCTGTGGCGTCAAAACCGGAAGAACGTAGCGGGTAACCAGGGCAGCAGTAATCAAGCCGCTGATTGAATACAGTCCCAATTGGGACAAACCTGGAAATCCTGAGAAAAATAATGATGCAAAGCCCGATATCGAAGTGAGTACGCCTAACCAGATCGTACGCCAGAAATTATCGAGACTGGTAGCACCGGAGCGTTGAATGAAAAAATAAATGGAGTAGTCCACCGCTTCACCAATCAAGGTTGTGCCGAATCCAAGCGTAATGCCATGCACCTGGCCAAAACCGAGACTTACTGCGGTAATGCCGACCAGGGCTCCTGAAATAACGGGCAGCAGGCTGAGAACGAGTAACCTAACAGATCGATAGACGACCAGCAGCAAAACGATCACAAGCATCAGACTGGCGGTCGCGAGACGACGGACTTCACTCTGGATGGTGTTGCGTGATGAGACCGAGATTACGCTGGCACCACTCATTACCAGCTTGGAGTCCGCGCTGCGTCCGGGAATTTTGTCGAAGGCCTGTTGTATGGTGTTAATGGTCCGGGATTGGGCATCAGTGTCAGAACCTGCTGCGCTGGTATACGCTAATAGCAATGCACGCTTGCCATCACGGGATGCCCAGACACCCTCGGTGCTTTTCGGCTGGCTTTCGCCAGAAAACTGCTCAAGTAGTTGAATCGCTGCACCAGTCGGGTCGCGAGGCAAAAGACGTTTGAGTATCAAACCGGCGTCGCCGGAAAGTGCATCAATGGAATTGGTGATGGACGAGTGCAATCCTTTAACGGTAAATCGTTCCGATGTGGTATCCGGGCTTAGCAGGTAACGATTGTCGAACAGATATGTGCGATCTTTTTCCTGAGCGGCAACGTCACCGTTTTGTATGCCAACAAATATTTTTGTAGTGCGCAGATCTGCAGCCAATTCGCGTGATAGTCTGGCCCGCTCGCCGGAATCCCCACCTTCGATGCCGATCATGATGAGGCGGGCAATGACACCGTCGTGTAATTGATCAACCAGAAGTTGCTGGCGCTGGTTCGGAGCACTTGGCATGAAAGCCGACAAGTCTGCCACGAAGCGGGTCTGGGCGATGACCAGCACGGAGAATAGTAGAGATGCCAGCCAAACTCCCAGTGTTAGCAGAGGTCTTGGATACTTCACGGGGTAACAGCTTTCGTGATGAACATCTCGGAACGATCACCATCGCTCTGGCTGAACACGATGGATTTCACATCGGCATTGGATCCGCTTATACGTATGCTGCTGATGACCTTAATCATACTTGCTTGTGTGGGGATAAGTACCAGTTGCCATTCATCGACTGAGCCTTTCATCTGAAGCTTGTAATATTTTTCCAGCGTGGAACGGTCACCCGCGAGAGTCCCGCGTATGCTCTCTGTGAAGGCGGAGATTTCAGGATGTTCCTGGAGGCGGAATGTGTAACGCCGTTTGCCGGGCTGATCGATGGTAAGGCTATCGCCTTCCAGCAAAAGTAATTCGGGTTTGGGTTTGAGAGTGTGTTTCTCAAGTTTGTCGGGAGCAGTGAAAGTGAGTTCGCCCGATGATTCGACCGGCCTGTCGATTATTCCGATGTATTTTTTTTCGATGAAGGTTGCCTTGTCTGCCTTGTTTTGTGCAAGTAGCCTCATCAAATCGGGTAATTGCCAATCGTCAGCATGGGCGATGGAGAAAGTGAGGGTGAGTATCACAGGGACAATTGCTTGAAGACGCGTTGCGTTAAGCCTTGTCATAGTTGTTTATTTTCCAGAAATCATAAAAATTGAACCAGTTGAAAGGGGCTGATTTGCAATGGCGTTCCAGTGCAGCCACGTATTTTTCGAGAACTTCGCGTACTGCAGCATCGCGATCTTTTGGGGTTGATTTCGAAAAGTCTGCCAGCAGCTCGAAGTGTATGTCGTAGCGATTGCCTCCCCGATAGAGCCCGGCCATGAAATACACCGGGTGCTGGAGCATTGCAGCCATTCGGAATGGGCCAGTCGGAAAACGGGCGGATTCTCCCAGGAAGGGTACGCTGACGTACTGATCAGGCCCTACTGCACGATCTGCAAGAATGCCGACCATCGCACCATCTTTCAGCTTATGGTGTATGGCGAGCATGGAATCAATTTGACCCAGTGTAATGATGTCATGCATGACCTGCGGATTGATCGCAGCCAGCGTATTGTTCACCTGGCGTGCGTTCTCCGGATACATGGCTACGCATACTTTGAGATTGGCGTTATTTTGAGCAAGGACGCGCAATATTTCAAAGCTTCCCAGATGTGCCCCGAACAGGAAGAGGCCTTTATTGCGGTCTTGCAAGGCATGAAGCGACTCGGCTCCGAATAAATGGATTTCGAAGAGATCACGCCGGCCATTGAGCAGATAGATGCGATCATGGATAGTGCTGGAAAAAGTAAGGACATGTCGATACAGATCAAACCAGGTAACGGGCCGCTCAAGGTTACGTGCAAGAAAAGTCCGTGAAGCTTTACGTGCGGCAGAAACCGTCAGGACAAAATACAGCGCAATACCATACACCACGACGCGTGATACTCGACGTCCCAGCAACAGCGAAAGCCAGCACATTACGCGTAGCACAAGGATGTTGCCGCGTTCCTTGCGCTGCAGCCATTCTGGTGCCTCGCCAGCCGTATTTTTTTCTGTTTTAGCGTTCATGCTAATGAACTGGGCGCAATAACAAAGCGACCACTTGCAATTCTGCGTACCCTGCAACGAATTTGGAAGTGCACAATTGATTTTACGATATCGTATTCCAATTCCAGTTCTTCGCCGGGTATCGCCGGACTATGAAACTTCGCTGTCGGGAGACCTTCGATAAGCATACCAATTTTTGATTCAATGGCACGTTGTGTCCGATCAAGCAGCAGCACTCCCGGAACAATCGGACGACCAGGAAAATGGCCCATGAAAGCCGGATGGTCTGCTTCAATGAAAAGCGGCATGATTGGCATGTCAGTTTCTTTGCGAAATATGCTGGGTAATCAGTGCAGACAAGGCAGCCGCAGAAATTTTACCGTTTCCATTGCGAGGCAAGGCATCCAGAAAAACGATGGGGCGCGGCAGGAATACGGGATCCATCTGTGGGAGCAGGCCTGTGATGATGTCTGCCGGATTGAGTTCTGGTGCAACCACGAATGCCACCAGTCGCGATACATCGCTTCCCTGATTGCATTCGGGCAAACAGAATACGGCATCGTGTACGCCGGGCAGGTTGGTGATGGCATGGTTGAGAAATGCCAGCGAACTGCGCTTGCCAACAATATTGATCATATCCGAGTTGCGGCCGAGCAGCCTGAAACTGGACGTGTTGATCAGTTCCACGACATCGTTGAGCGTTTGTTTGGATTCCAGGTGTCCCCCCGTCGCGGTGGTGATGCCCTGGCTCTGGCTCAGCACGATGTCAGGGTATACCAGCCATTCGATCTGCGTGGAGGGCTGCCGCGTGGCAAGTTGCCCGGTTTCTGTTGAACCGTAGATTTCCATCATCGGCGCACCCAGGCGTGCTTCTACTTCAATTGCCATTTCTCGCGAAAGCGGCGCGGTTGCAGAGAGAATGATTGCGACCGGAGGAATATCAATGCCAGCATCCATGAGCTTGCGCAGATGGAACGGGGTAGTGACGAGAAGGCGCGGTGAAGGTAGTTCATCCAATCCAGCGACCACGTCGGCCGGGAAGAATGGCAATCGCGCACTCAATTGTCCTCCGCCAAAGATGGGCAACAACACAGTCGACTCCAGTCCGTACATGTGTTGAAAAGGTACCGTACCCAATACGGCACATGGGCCACCCGCAACAGACCAGAGGCGTTCGGCTTCAGCGACGGCGCACTGATACATGCGACCGAACGATTTGATATGCGGTTGAGGTTTGCCTGTGGATCCCGAAGTGTATACACAGGCTACACGTTGATCGAAAGGGATACGAGGCATGACAGTCGCCGTGTTTGAAGTGTTCAGGCCGGCATCTGAAACTCGCATGTAGGGCAAGTGATGGAATGGAGAATGGTCCTGATCACCCAGGCATACCAAGTCCGGCAATTCAGCTTGCAGCACGGAAAGATTTTCCGGGGCGGTAGAATTTGGCAGTATGCTCAACATGCCACGCGATATTGCTGCGAATAACGTAGCGGCGAATAAGTAACGATCCCTGCATACATTAAATAGGTGGCCAGTATTTGGCAATCGGTCGGCTAGCGCCAATACTACGCCGAGAAATTCAGCGCGGCTTACCGGGCGGGTATTGCGGTAAGCTATCACCGGGGATGAGAGTGAGCCTGGTAGTAATGGCAGCGTGTCCATGATTGTTCAGCGAGAACTCTGGCCTCGCGAGTATTTGCGATAGGCATCGATTGTTTGAGAGATGCTGAAATGAGTTCGATTGGGCATCACACGCAAACGAATGAGATATTCACCTGCAAACATTACGCCGAGTAAAATGGGTGTCAAAAGGTTAGCAAAGACCGACCATGCCTCGATTGGCCCAAAGAAGAACAGCAGCACTGAAGCCATGGCGCTGAGGGCGAAAAATATGGTCCAGGCAAGCGTAACTTTCCACGTGTAGGAAAGATAATCAGCCTCCAATGGTTCGGTGACCACGAAACTGGCGATGCGTGAGCACAGTGCATTTGAATGACCACGCACTAGTGTGCTGCCAAATGTAATGCATAAAAGCAGCATGGCGCCGGCATGTTGAATGAAATACAGCCATGCAACGTGACTGCGCAGGTAGTCAAGGTTCAGAACAAAAGTTAGAACACAAACGGCAAAAAGAATAAGCGACAGGTATCGTGTCCGTGAATGCCAAGCGCTTACTATGGAAACTGCGCTGAGCGGCAAGATGCTCATGAGAACTGTGATGAGCGGTGGATGATTGGAAGTCGCCGCCAGATGGCTCATACCCAGATACAGGGCACCAGCTGCTGCGATAAGTGCGAGATGCAAGACCCTTCTGGCGGAGATCACTTCGTACGGTGTTCGGAGATATAGGCAGTCAGACTTCGTAGCGAACTGAAGATACTGAAGTTGTCTTCACTGTCGGTCTTCATCTGGATTCCGTAATTTTTGGATATCACCAGTGCGATTTCAAGGATGTCTATGGAATCAAGACCAAGATCTTCTCCATATAGTGCATCTTCGGGTTGAATCCCGTCGGGGCTGACTTCCAGATTTAAGGCTGACACGATCATGGTGGCAACTTCGCGCTCAAGATCGGTATTGGGGATTGCTGGAGAGGATTGTTGTTGATTCATCATGCTTTAAATTTTTATGGTTTACAAGGTTCACTACCTTTGAAAAAAATCTTCCTCTATTGCACACGATAGAAACCATGCTAGATAAGGTGAATATTATAATACAAAGTAAGGAAGTCGCTTCGGCCATTTCTTAAGTTCTATCCTATCATCTCGTGGTTGTCAGGCGAATCGCTTTACTAACTGTGCTGTGCGTACGAGGCCAAAATTTGGCAGAATACGCCTCCTTCAAGTTTGCATCTTGGCAATTGCGCGCAATATGCAAACGAAAATGGTGTGCAATCGTAGATAGGAACATCCTTGGCTGACCAAATTCTAACCGAGCAATATGGCTGGCATAAGGCGGTATCCATTTCCATTACACATTTTTGGTTCAAATGTTTTGGTTCGATGGGTTTCATGCTGGTTTTCTTTTTGGCTTACCTCTATTTGTTGAAAAATCCGGCGTCATCAGTGTCGATCATGCCGGTCACGTTATTAGATCGGTATGTGGGTTTTGAGCCCTTGGCTCTGCCGCTATATTTGTCGCTTTGGATATATGTATCGCTCCCGCCAATGTTGATGTCGACACGACGCGAGATCATTGAATACGGGATGTGGATGGGCAGCTTGTGTCTTGTCGCACTCACAATCTTTTATTTCTGGCCTAGTGCTGTACCTCCCGCAAATGTTGATTGGGCAAAGTATCCGGGAATGGGTTTTCTCAAGGGGGTAGATGCGGCAGGTAATGCATGTCCTTCCCTGCATGTGGCTACTTCGGTGTTTTCCGCTTTATGGTTGTATTCGAAACTTCCCTCGGTTGGGTTGGGTCGTGGCTCTCGTTTGTTCAGCACAATTTGGTGTGTGGCAATCATGTATTCGACGATGGCAACAAAGCAGCATGTGGCGGTTGATGTGGTTGCCGGAGGCGTATTGGGAGGCGTTTTTTGGTGGTTGTTTCAAAAAAGAAGCTGCCGCTGGCTCAGATGATTGCTAGTAGTTTTCAACCCGAATAAATCGAAGGATGAGGTATCCAATTCGTAGGTTGATAATCACCATGTTGTCCCTTGCCAGCTTAACCCCCTTGAGAGCGTATGCCGAGGAGGCTCCACTTTGGGAGACGGGAATAGGCATAGCATATATTAATTTTCCGTATTATCGCGGCTCTGATGAGCGGAAAACTTACGTGCTGCCTGCGCCTTATTTGGTATATCGGGGTGATTTTCTGCAAGTCAGTCACGAGCATGTGAGAAGCCTGTTATTCAAAAGAGACAACGTTGAGCTGGATGTCAGTGTTAATGCTACTGTCCCTGTAAATAGCAATGATACCGTTGCACGTCGTGGAATGCCGGATCTAGCCCCGACCATTGAAATTGGCCCCTCACTTAATTTTCATTTGATCCGTTCGAAAGGGAGGAAGGGAAATCTTGACTTGCGCTTACCCTTGCGCCCGGTATGGACCTCCCAACTGGAACGTACCGGCTGGCTATTTCAACCACAGTTGAACATCGACATGAATGACGTTGGAGGTAATGTCGGTTGGAATTTGGGGCTAGTAGCAGGGCTGATATTCGCTGACCAGAATTACAACCGCTATTTTTATGACGTGGATCCAAGATATTCGACTCCGACTCGATCTGCCTATAGTGCGCCTGGTGGTTATTCTGGAGGGCAGTTTATCGTTGCGATCAGCAAGCGATTCTCGGATTTCTGGTTCGGCGGATTTGCAAAGTGGGATACTCTGAACGGCGCTGTTTTTTCTGACAGTCCACTGGTCAAGCAGTGGCAATATTTTACAACGGGATTCGCTATCTTCTGGATATTCGGCCAGTCGCAAACGATGGTGAAAATAGATCCATGACCTGAAAATAATGTTCCGCGACAGAAGAGGCCTGTGAATATATTAATCGAGTAATCGCCTACTAGATTTTCTGAACGAATCCCATCATCACATCTTGCGCTTTTTCCATTGCATCCTTGACAGGGTCGGTGGCAAGCCGCGCATAGATTTCTGTGCTTTTCGCGTCCTTGTGGCCCAAGGCCCCGCCGATGATCGCGATAGACGCACCCGTGTTAACCATCCAACTGCCCAGTGAGCGACCGAAGATCATGGGGGCGTATGTTTGATTTCTGCGTTGCCAAGCGCGCTTGGGACTGGTCATGTGATCTGTCCGGCCTTCACCGGGAAAAATGAATTCTGAACTGTCGGTTAGCTAAAGCCAATAGCGAACTTGACCATGATATAATGCTAATAATTATGGTAAAGGATGGTAACAAGATGTCTTGTTACCAAAGGAATATAACTGCAATCAATGTATTGTGATTGCGTTCGAGTCTCTTCTTTGCACCAGCCACCTATCAACTTAATTTCAAGGAAATACTGTATGTCCAGCGTAGAAACTGTAAGCGCGTTAGAGCGTCGTCTGAATGCATCCATACCCCAGCAAGCTATTCGTAGCCAAGTTTCGGAGCGCCTGAAAAAAATCGGCCGCACCGTCAAGATTGCCGGTTTTCGCCCCGGGAAAGTGCCCACGAAAATCGTCGAGCAATACTACGGCGCGCAGGCCTGGCAGGATGCACTGAGTGATGCCCTGCAACATTCGTTTTCCGAAGCGTCGCAACTCAATAACTTGAAAGTGGCCGGATCACCCCAATTTGAAGTCAAGACCAGGGATCAGAATGCCGAGCAGATCGAATATAGCGCGAGTTTCGAGGTGTATCCGGAAGTCGTGCTCGGTGATTTGTCAGGTGTATCGATAGAGCGCCTGGTTTATGAACTGGCACAGGCTGATGTTGACAGCACCATTGCGACTTTGCGCAAGCAGCGCACCACCTTCGAAAAAACCGATCGAGCTGCACAGGTCGAAGACCGGGTGAATATTGATTTCATCGGCAAGCTGGACGGCGAAGTATTTCAGGGCGGCGAAGGGAAAGATGTACCGGTGGTGCTGGGCGCGGGCAACATGCTGGCTGATTTCGAGGCTGCCATCGTCGGCATGAAGCAGGGTGAGTCCAAATCTTTCGATCTGACCTTCCCCGAGGATTACCATGGCAAGGATGTTGCGGGGAAGCTGGTGAATTTTACGATTACCCTGCATGCGGTTGAAGCGCCACATTTGCCCGAGATTGATGCCGAATTCGTGAAATCTGTCGGTATTGCGGACGGTGATGTGAGCAAGCTGGAAGGCGAGATCCGCAATAGTCTGGCACGCGAAGTAACCCGCCGTTTGAGCACGCACAACATGGATGCGGCGATGGCAGCGTTACTGAAAGTCACCGAGTTTGAAGTGCCCAAGGCTTTGCTGGAATGGGAAATGCAGGCCCTGATGGAACAAACCATGAAGGATATGGAATCCCGCGGAATGAACATCAAGGGTATGCCGCTCTACCCGGAGTTGTTCAGGGATCGTGCCGAAAAGCGCGTTAAACTGGGGCTGATTCTTGCCGATCTGGTGCAGAAGCAAGGGTTGAAAGCCGAGCCTGAACAGGTCAAGGCCATGATTGAAGACTATGCGCAGAGCTTTGACGAGGCCGAGCAGGTTATACGCTGGTATGCGGCTGAACCCGGGCGCATGAGGGAAGTGGAAAATATGGTGCTGGAAGAAAACGTGGTGACATGGGCGATGGGGCAGGCCAAGACCATAGACAAACAGGCAGTATTCAACGAACTGATGGGAAATAGCTGACATGACATTTTATCAAGAGCCACAGAATACCGGTGACTATCTGGCGCCGCAGAATATCGGTTTGATCCCCATGGTCGTGGAGACCAGCGGACGCGGTGAAAGGGCATATGACATTTATTCCCGCCTGCTCAAGGAGCGTGTGGTGTTCCTTGTCGGCGAGGTCAATGATCACACCGCGAATCTGATCGTGGCGCAAATGCTGTTCCTGGAATCGGAGAATCCCGACAAGGACATACATTTCTATATCAATTCGCCGGGTGGTTCGGTGACCGCAGGCATGGCGATCTACGACACCATGCAATTCATCAAGCCGCATATCAGCACGCTGTGCATCGGCCAAGCCGCCAGTATGGGCTCTTTCCTTCTGGCCGCGGGCGAAAAGGGAAAGCGTTTCTGCCTGCCCAATTCACGCGTAATGATCCATCAGCCTATGGGCGGATTCCGTGGCCAAGCTTCAGATGTCGAAATCCATGCGCGCGAAATCCTGTACCTGAAGCAGAGGCTCAACCAGATGTTGGCTCAACATACCGGACAATCGATAGAAACGATTGAACGGGATACCGACCGCGACAATTTCATGAGTGCTGGAGACTCGGTTAAATATGGCCTGGTGGATCAGGTTTTGGAAAAGCGCGTTTAACAATGATGTATGCTGATAATTCGATGGAGGGTTGGTAGCGATGGCTGACGATATAAAATCAGGCGATAAATTGCTGTACTGCTCGTTCTGCGGCAAGAGTCAGCATGAGGTGCGCAAGCTGATTGCGGGCCCTTCAGTGTTCGTGTGCGATGAGTGCATCACCATGTGCAACGACATCATGCGCGAGGAGATCCAGAGCGATCAGGCCAAGACGGATAAATCCGACTTACCTGTTCCCAAGAATATCTGCGCGACACTGGATGAGTATGTGATCGGTCAGGAGCAGGCCAAAAAGATTTTGTCGGTGGCGGTATATAACCACTACAAGCGTCTCAGGGGCAGCAACGACAAGGATGGCGTGGAGTTGTCCAAAAGCAATATTCTGCTGGTTGGGCCGACCGGCTCAGGCAAGACTTTGCTGGCACAGACGCTGGCGCGCTTGCTGGATGTGCCGTTTGTGATGGCCGATGCGACCACCTTGACCGAGGCCGGATACGTCGGTGAGGATGTCGAAAACATCATTCAGAAACTGTTGCAGGCCTGCGACTACGACGTGGAAAGGGCGCAACGGGGCATAGTGTACGTTGACGAAATAGACAAGATTTCGCGCAAATCCGACAATCCTTCGATAACGCGTGATGTGTCCGGTGAAGGCGTGCAGCAGGCGCTGCTCAAGCTGATCGAAGGTACCAAGGCTTCGATTCCACCGCAGGGCGGGCGCAAGCACCCGAATACGGAATTCCTGCAGGTGGATACCACCAACATCCTGTTTATTTGCGGGGGTGCATTCGATGGCCTGGAAAAAGTCATTCGCAGCCGTTCCTCAAAGGCCGGTATCGGCTTCGGTGCGACCATTGCCAGCAAGGATCTGCGCAAAACCGGAGAAACTTTGCGCGAGGTAGAACCGGAAGATTTGATCAAATTCGGCCTGATTCCGGAATTTGTCGGACGCTTGCCGGTGATTGCCACCCTGGAAGAACTGGACGAAAAGGCACTGGTGCAAATCCTGACTGAACCAAAGAACGCGCTGACCAAGCAATACCAGAAACTGTTCGAGATGGAAGATGTCGAACTCGAGTTTCATGAGGGCGTATTGCTGGCGATTGCCCGCAAGGCGCTGGCACGCAAGGCGGGCGCACGCGGTTTGCGCTCGATACTCGAACATGCGCTGCTAGATGTGATGTTCGACCTGCCTTCGATGGAAAATGTCAGCAAGGTGGTGCTGGATGACGACGCATCCGGGGAGATCAAGCCCATCATCATCTATGCGGATACCCATATGGCGGCTTGAATTGTGCCTGCCGCCCGTTCTTTAGTATCTTGTCCCGATGGGGTGGCTTGAAATATTTTCGGTTATCCCCATCTAACCTTCAATCCAACTAAAAGGTTCGTCATGTTAGACCAAGATATCCCAAGCACTACAGTGACTAATGTGGGCAATTTGTACCCGTTGCTACCTTTGCGTGATGTTGTAGTGTTCCCGCATATGGTGATTCCGTTGTTTGTCGGACGCTCCAAGTCCATCAAGGCGCTGGAGACGGCGATGGAGGCCGGCAAGAGTATCGCGCTGGTTGCGCAGAAATCCGCAACAAAGGACGATCCGGGCACGGATGATCTTTATGCCATCGGCAGTATGGCCAATATCCTGCAAATGCTGAAATTGCCCGACGGTACCGTGAAAGTGCTGGTTGAGGGCACCCAACGCGCCAACGTACTGCAGGTTTTTGACGAGAAATCGCATTTTGATGCCGAGATTCAGGTCGTTCCCGCCGAGGACGGAACAGACAGCGAATCCGAAGCAATGCGCCGCGTGTTGATTGCGCAGTTCGACCAGTACGTCAAACTCAACAAAAAAATTCCACCGGAAATCCTGACCTCGTTGGCGGGCATTGATGATGCGGGCCGTCTGGCCGATACCATAGCCGCCCATCTGCCGCTCAAACTTGAGCAAAAGCAGGAGGTGCTGGAAATCTTCGGTGTACGCAAGCGCCTGGAACATTTGCTGGGACTGCTGGAAGGCGAGATTGACATTCTCCAGGTCGAGAAGCGCATCCGTGGGCGTGTCAGACGCCAGATGGAGAAGAGTCAGCGCGAATATTATTTGAACGAGCAGGTCAAGGCGATTCAGAAAGAACTCGGTGACGGTGAAGAGGGCACTGACTTCGATGAGTTGGAAAAGAAGGTCAAGGCCGCGCATATGCCCAAAGAGGCACGCAACAAGGCAGAGTCAGAACTGAAAAAACTGCGTTTGATGTCGCCGATGTCGGCCGAAGCCACCGTGGTGCGCAATTATATTGATGTGCTGGTGGGTCTCCCGTGGAAAAAGAAGACCAAGATCAGTGCCGACCTGAAAAAAGCCGAAGTGGTGCTGGAAGAGGATCACTACGGGCTGGACAAGGTTAAGGAACGCATACTCGAATACCTGGCAGTGCAGCAACGCATGGACAAGATGAAGGCCCCCATCCTTTGTCTGGTTGGTCCCCCGGGCGTGGGAAAGACCTCGCTTGGTCATTCCATAGCGCGTGCCACCAATCGAAAATTTGTGCGCATGTCGCTGGGCGGTGTGCGCGATGAATCCGAGATTCGCGGCCATCGCCGCACTTATATCGGTTCCATGCCGGGCAAGATTTTGCAGAACATGAGCAAAGTCGCGGTGAAGAATCCGTTGTTCCTGCTCGATGAAGTGGACAAGATGGGTATGGACATGCGCGGCGATCCTTCTTCCGCGTTGCTGGAAGTGCTTGATCCGGAACAGAACAGCACGTTTGTCGACCATTATGTCGAGGTTGAATATGACCTGTCCGAAGTGATGTTCGTGGCAACGGCGAATACGCTGAATATCCCGGATGCACTGATGGATCGTATGGAAATCATCCATGTTTCAAGTTATATGGAAGATGAGAAGGTCAACATCGCCACACGCTATCTGGTTCCGAAAGTGGTCAAGAACAACGGTTTGAAGCCCGAAGAAATCAGTATTTCAGAAAGTGCGTTGCGCGACATCGTGCGCTATTACGTGCGCGAAGCTGGGGTGCGCGGTCTGGAACGTGAACTCTCCAAGATTTGCCGCAAGGTTGTGAAGGCGCTCTTGTTAAAGGATCGCGATACCAGGGTGACCATCAATTCGCGCAACCTTGACAAGTATCTCGGCGTGCGCCGCTATTCGTATGGTGTCGCAGAGAAGAATAACCAGGTCGGGCAGGTGACCGGTTTGGCATGGACGGAGGTCGGCGGAGAATTGCTCACCATCGAGGCCGCCGTGTTACCGGGCAAAGGCAAGACCACCACCACCGGCAAACTGGGCGAGGTGATGCAGGAGTCCATCCAGGCCGCGCTGAGTGTGGTGCGCAGTCGCGCCAAGAGACTGGGCATAGATGAGGAGTTTTATCACAAGACTGATTTGCATATCCACCTGCCTGAAGGCGCGATTCCAAAAGACGGGCCAAGTGCCGGTGTGGGTATGTGTACAGCGATGGTCTCGGCACTGACGGGAATTCCGGTTCGTGCCGACGTGGCCATGACCGGTGAAATCACCCTGCGTGGTGAAGTGTTGCCAATCGGTGGTCTGAAGGAAAAACTGCTGGCAGCGCAGCGCGGCGGCATCAAAGTAGTGCTGATCCCGGAAGAAAATAGCAAGGATCTCGCCGAGATTCCCGACAACATTAAAAACAAATTGGATATTCATCCGGTCAAGTGGATAGATCAGGTGTTTGAAATGGCGCTTGAGCGTAAACCCGAGCCGCTTGTCGAAGTGGTTGAAAAGGTTGCTGTTGTTGCGCTGGCGGGCGATGCGGCAGCCACTGCTTCAACTGTTGTAACCAAGCATTGAGCGGGAAATTCCTATCAGCAAGGGTAAGCTAAAGCAAGATGAAAATTATTTTAGTAATCTCTTGACCGGAACCGCGAAGCCTTGCTATAAAGGCTTCGCAGGGATATTCCTGTTTTATTAATCATTCGCAAAGGGGACTTACGTGAATAAATCTGATTTGGTAGATGCAATTGCAAAATCCGCTGATATCTCTAAGGCAGCAGCAGGCCGCGCGTTGGATGCGACTGTAGACACGATCAAGAAAGCACTGAAGAAGGGCGATACAGTGAGCTTGGTTGGGTTTGGTACTTTTAAAGTTGGCAAACGTGCTGCACGCAATGGCCGCAATCCTCGCACTGGCGCGACGATCAAGATCAAGGCAGCAAAAGTTCCGAAGTTTAGTGCTGGCAAAGGCCTGAAAGATGCTGTAAACTAGCTCGCTTTGCAGGGTGCTTAGCTCAGTTGGTAGAGCGTCGCCCTTACAAGGCGAATGTCGGCGGTTCGACCCCGTCAGCACCCACCACAAAAGTTTTCGGAGTGGTAGTTCAGTTGGTTAGAATACCGGCCTGTCACGCCGGGGGTCGCGGGTTCGAGTCCCGTCCACTCCGCCAAATTGAGGCGAACGCAAGTTCGCCTTTTTTACATCTTTTTCTTCTAAATCAATAAGTTGGGCGGCATCGCTATGTTTGATTTCGTGCATGAAAATAAAACGCTGGTGCAGATAATTCTGGCACTCATAATTTTGCCATTCGCATTGTGGGGTGTGAGTTCATACGACAAGTCCGGGAGCTCGGCAGACGTTGTCGCTACGGTGAATGGCACAAAAGTCACCCCAAAAGAGTTTGAAAATGCACTTAACCGGCAGCAGGACAGGATGCGTCAGCAGCTGGGTGCGAGCTTTGACCCGTCTATGCTCCAAAATCCTCAGTTGAGACGTGCGGTTCTGGATAATTTGATTTCACAGAATTTGCTGGTCGAACGTGCCAGGTCGGCAGGGCTAACCGTACCGGATGAGCAGGTGGCACAGGCGATTGCGGGAATCGGTGCTTTTCAGGTTGATGGCAAATTCGACAAAAAAAGTTACGAATCCGTGCTGGCAAGTCAGAATATGTCGCCACTGACATTTGAAGCAAGCGTGCATGATGATTTGCTCGGACAGCAAATGCAGGATGCTTATGTGCAGAACGGATTTGCCGCAAACAGTGTGGTGGACAAGGTTATCCGTTTGAACGAACAGCAACGGATGGTGAGTGTTTCATCTATATCATCCCAGTCGTTCATGTCGCAGGCAAAGGTTGATGATGCCGCGGTGAAAAATTATTACAAGAATAACTCCAGTGAATTCCAGGCTAATGAACGTGCCAAAGTCGCGTACGTGAAATTTTCAGCTGATGATTTGCTTGCCAAGGTCAATGTAAGTAATGAGGATGTGCGCAAATACTACGACGGTCATCTCAATGAATTCGGCACGCCAGAGGAACGTCGTGCTGCCCATATTCTGATTGCAGTGAAAGCATCAGCGTCCCAAGCAGAGCAGGACAAGGCCAAGGCCAGGGCCGAGCAGGTGCTGCAGCAGGTCAGGAAAGATCCTGCCAAGTTCGCGGATCTGGCCAGGAAATATTCTCAAGACCCCGGCTCTGCCTCAAAAGGTGGTGACCTTGGGTATTTTGGCCGCGGTATGATGGTCAAGTCGTTTGATGCAGCAGCTTTTTCTTTGAAAGCGGGTGAGATCAGCGGGCTGGTTAAGTCGGATTTTGGCTATCACATAATCAAGCTGTTGGCCATCAAGCCATCCAAAGTTTTATCGTTTGATGAGGCGCGACAAGCTATCGCTAACAAGCTTCGCCAGCAAAAGGCTGATGATATGTTCGCCGAGCTGGCCGAAAAATTCAGCAATACTGTTTATGAGCAGAGTGATACGTTGAAGCCTGCCGCCGAACTGGTTGGTGCCAAGGTAGAGCAGAGCGGATGGTTGGTAAAGGGTGTCGCCGCCGGTGAACCGTGGACAGCAAAAATGCTGCAGGCGATTTTTAACGATGATGTCTTGAAGAATAAGCGCAACACAGCCGCGATCGAGGTGGTGCCGAATACTTTGGTTGCAGCGCGTATCCTGGAATATAAGCCGGCTGCATTGCGTCCCTTGAGCGAAGTGCACGAGCAGATCCGTCAAAAATTGTTGCATGAGCAGGCGCAGGAACTGGCTGTCAAGCAAGGCAAGTCGTTGCTGGAAAAACTTCAGGGCGGAAGCAAGTTGAAATTAAGCTGGGAAACCGCGCAGAGCATTACTCGCGCAAAACACGGCTCTCTGGATTCGGGTTTGGTCCGACAAATATTCCAAACTAATTCAGCCAAGTTTCCCCAGTATATCGGTACTGAATCGGCACAAAGTGGTTACACGCTGGTTCGTTTAGATGCTGTCAAAGAAGGTGAGGCAATCACTGAAGCGAAACGCGCCGGATATGTGCAGCAATTGCGGCAACTGACAGGCGAGGAAATGTTCCGTGCCTATCTGGCTGATGCCAGCCAGCATGCGAAAATCAAGGTAAATTTGCCTGAGACAGTTCCAGCCCAGCCTTGATAGTTCTTCACCGCCAAATAAAAACGCCACTTTCGAGTGGCGTTTTTATTTGCTGTTGACACGGTGCGGATCAATCCGTGAGGTTGGTTAATCGCCGACCGGTGATGAAGCCGTATGAACGGATTGGCACTAATTTCATGAGGGTCTTGGCTTTTGGCGCGGGTATTTGGCGTTGTCACCGTCAGACGCATTCGTATATAATGCAACGCTGTCAACCTTCAGGTTTCCCTTCATGCTGGAAGTCAGCAATCTTGCTTGTAGTCGAGGCGACCATCGTTTGTTTTCCGGGTTGAATTTTCATCTGAATCTCGGGCAAATCATGCAAGTGCAAGGCGCCAACGGCAGTGGGAAAACCAGTTTGCTGCGTACCTTGTGCGGCTTTCTGACGCCGGATGTAGGGGATATTTTCTGGCGCGGTGAGAAAATACGCGAATTGGCCGAGGATTATCATAATGAGATCCTGTACCTCGGGCATTTGAATGCAATCAAGGATGAGTTGAGTGCGTTGGAGAACTTGCTCATCTCTGCAGGACTTTCGGGGGGAGAACTCGAAGAAAAAGAGGCGATGGCTGCTTTGTGTCGCATGGGCTTGCGCGGCCGTGAAATGCTGCCTACCAAGGCCCTTTCGCAGGGCCAGCGGCGGCGTGTCGCACTGGCGCGTTTGCTGGTCAGTGATGTCAAATTGTGGATACTTGACGAACCTTTGACTGCACTCGATGTCGGAGCAGTGGCTTTGATACAGGAATTGATTGCAGAACATCTGGCTCGGCAGGGGATGGTGATTTTTACCACCCATCAGCCACTGCATGTGGCGGGGATGGAAATGCGCATATTGTCATTGTCATGAAGAAATCCAGCGTGCTTGATTTGCTGGTGTTGGTGATACGGCGAGATTTGGTGTTGGCGATGCGTCGGCGTGCGGATGTACTTACCACGCTGATATTTTTCGTGATGGTGGTCAGCCTGTTTCCATTGGGTGTCGGACCGGAAATGGATATGTTGCGCAAGATGGCGGCGGGCGTATTGTGGGTGGCGGCGTTGCTTTCTTCGATGCTGTCGCTGGGGCGATTGTTTTCAGCGGACTACATTGATGGCACGCTGGAACAGCTGATGCTGGCGCCCCAATCGTTGTCCGTGCTGGTGCTGGGAAAAATGGTGGCACACTGGATGGTGTCGGGATTGCCGCTGGTGCTTATTGCGCCGGTGCTGGGTTTGCAATTCGATATGTCAGTGCAGGCATTGGGTGTGTTGATGCTCGGCCTGTTGTTGGGGACACCGATACTCAGTATGTTGGGTGCAATCGGCGCAGCGCTGACCCTGGGTTTGCGCGGTGGCGGGGTGCTGCTGTCGCTGCTGGTGTTGCCGTTGTGTATTCCGGTGTTGATCTTCGGCACCGGTGCAGTTACCGCCGTTACAAGCGGGCTAGGCATTGCGTCGTACTTTGCCTTGCTGGGGGCGTTGCTGATATTGGCCCTGGTATTCACCCCTTGGGTGACCGCGCAGGCGTTGCGTATTTCGATGGAGTAATGATTTGGCAATTAACTGGTTCAAATATTCTGCACCCACCACTTTTTACGGTCTGGCCGGAAAGATGATTCCGTGGCTCGCAATTTCTGCCGGGATATTGTTTGCAATCGGTTTGTACATGGGTTTTTTTGTTGCTCCAGTTGATGCGCAGCAGGGTGAGTTTTACCGCATCATGTTCATCCATGTGCCGACTTCAATTCTGTCCATGTTCTTTTATCTGATCATGGCAGGGTACGCGGCATTGGGCTTGATTTTCAATACCCGATTGTCTGCCATGATGGCCAGTGCGATCGCACCGACAGGCGCACTATTCGCCTTCATTTCCTTATGGACCGGCGCGCTATGGGGCAAGCCGATGTGGGGTGCATGGTGGATATGGGATGCTCGACTGACTTCCCAGCTCATCCTGTTGTTCCTGTATCTGGGGTTCATTGCGCTGCATGCCTCTATAGACGAGCCGCGCCGCGCCGACAAGGCCGCGGCATTATTGGCCATCGTCGGTTCGGTAAACGTCCCGATCATTTATTTTTCGGTGAAATGGTGGAATACCCTGCATCAGGGCTCAACCATCAAATTCAGCGGCACCAGCATGCAAGTCACGATGCAACACACCCTGTTAATCATGACTATTGCCTGCTGGTGTTATGCTATTGCGGTTGTTTTGGCGCGTGTGCGCAGTATTATTCTTGAACGTGAACGGAAGACCGACTGGATCAGCGAATTGCCGGAGGTGCGGTCATGACACGGTGCGCGGAAGCGACGGGTGCGGGAATGACCGCATCGCACCTCCCCCCGCAATCTGCCGGCTTCGCCGATATAGTTTCGGAGGTGCGGTCATGACACGGTGCGCGGAAGCGACGGGTGCGGGAATGACCGCATTGCACCTCCTGATGGAACAACTAGCCAATCCACTGATGAGACTGCTAGCCATCCCACTAAGCAACCAAAAAACAGTTGCCAAGTGGTTGGTTATAAGCCAGCAAGCTGGCAAGTGGCTGGTTATCCCGCAATCGGCGGGCTTCGCCGTTATAGTTTCGGAGGTGCTACGATGAGTTTGGATATCTGGATGCATGCGAACCCCCTGACCTATGTCTGGTTCGGTTCTTACGTTGTAGCGTTGTTTATTTTTGTGGTTGAAATAGTGATGGTAGTCCGTAAAAGAAAATTGACTTTGCAGCAGGTTCGCCTGATGCGAGATGCAGGAGATGAGGAATAAATGAAACCGCGCCATAAAAGATTTGTGTTCATCGCCGTCGCTCTTGTCGGAGTGGGATTGGCGGTTGGTTTGGTGCTGTATGCGCTGAGGGGGAACGTGAACCTGTATTTCACACCGACCCAGGTGTTTAACGAAAAGGTTCCGAAAGACCGCAGCTTCCGCATCGGCGGTTTGGTCAAAGACGGCAGCGTAAAGCGCGAGGGGGACGGGCTGACGACAAAATTCGTGATTACAGATATGTATAAGGAAATCCCGGTTGTGTATAAAGGCATCCTTCCGGATCTGTTTCAGGAAGGCAAGGGTGTGGTTGCACAAGGCAAGATGGGAGCAGGCGGGGTGATGGTCGCCCAGGAAGTGCTCGCAAAACACGATGAAAATTACATGCCGCCTGAAGCGGCAGATGCGCTGAAAAAAGCCAAGGCTGCGGAAGCGGCCGATGCACTGAAAAATACCGGGGCGGAAAATGCGGCGGTTGCCGGACAAACTGCCGTACCTATAGCTGTTCCTGTTGCCAAATAATTACCTGAGAGGTTTGACATGATTCCAGAACTTGGTCATTTTTCCCTAATCATCGCCCTTTTCCTTGCGATGTCCCTGGGCGTGTTGCCAATACTTGGTGCTGCGCGCAATAACGCGGTATTGATGAGTCTTGCGCGTCCTTTGGCAGCAGGGCAATTCGTATTTGTCGCGTTGGCCTTTGCCGCACTTGCCTATGCTTTCCTTCACAATGATTTTTCCGTGTTGTATGTCGCGGAACATTCCAATTCTCAATTGCCATTGCATTACCGATTCGCCGCAATCTGGGGCGGGCATGAAGGTTCGCTGCTGTTGTGGGTAACCATGTTGTCAATTTGGGCCCTGGCGGTTGCGACATTCAGTAAACACCTGCCAAACGAGATGGTTGCGCGGGTATTGGGCGTGATGGGATTGATTGCCGTGGGTTTTCTGTTGTTCATGTTGCTCACTTCGGATCCGTTCACTCGATTGCTGCCTGCCGCGGCCGATGGACAAGATTTGAATCCGCTGTTGCAGGATCCGGGTCTGGTGATCCATCCGCCGATGCTGTACATGGGCTATGTGGGGTTCTCGGTCGCGTTTTCATTCGCCATTGCCGCGTTGCTGGGCGGCAAACTGGATGCCACATGGGCGCGCTGGTCGCGTCCCTGGACCACCGTGGCCTGGGTGTTCCTTACCTGCGGCGTGATGCTG
>JBBRFZ010000021.1:0-26456 GCA_038241165.1 Burkholderiales bacterium
TCCTACAAGCTCATTATCATATTCAAATTAGCCACATTTAAAATCAACAATTTCGTTCATGTCGATTTTTTAATTCTTCCCGCCGCATACACTGCAAGCGGGATCCTTGTTCAACTTGCTGCGTGTGACATGCATGTCCAGCGCGTTCAGCGTCAACAGTTTTCCGCTCAGGCCGTGCCCGATGCCCATCAACAACTTGAGCGCTTCAGCCGCCTGCATGGTACCTATGATACCCGTCAGCGGCGCAAAGACGCCGGTGGTCGCGCAGCGCAACTCTGCAGCCACACTGTCCTCCGGAAACAGGCAGTTGTAGCAGGCCATATCATCGCGGCGGAAATCGAACACGGAGATTTGCCCGTCGAACTGGATCGCCGCACCCGACACCAGCGGCTTGCGCTGATCCAGGCAGGCGCGATTGACCGCATAGCGGGTCGCAAAATTATCGCTGCAATCGAGCACCACGTCGGCCTGCCCGGCCAATTCACGCAATCGCTCCGCATCGGCGCACAGATCCAGTGCGATGCATTCCACCTCGGGATTGATATCCTGCAGCGCGGCACGTGCCGAGACCACCTTGGGCTGGCCCACGGTGGACGTGCGGTGGATGATCTGCCGTTGCAGGTTGCTGAAATCCACCGTGTCGTGGTCGCACAGGGTCAGTTTCCCGACCCCGCTGGAGGCGAGATACAGTGCGGCTGGCGAACCCAGCCCGCCCAGTCCGATGATCAGCACATTGGCATCCAGCAGGCGTTGCTGCCCCTCGACGCCGATCTCGTTCAGCAGGATATGGCGGCTATAGCGCAGCAGTTGTTGGTCGTTCATGCGGGGGAGCTTTCATGCAGCGCAGGCACAGTTTCAGGAGAGCGCTGATTATTCAGCATTGCAAAAGACCAGGCAACTTTTTGTGGCGCCATCAACCCGCCGCTTTCCGCAATGGATCGGGATTACAGGCGCCGCATTGCGGGGTTTCACCTTCAGTGATGCAGTATTTTCGACAGGAACTGCTGCGCCCGTTCCGAGCGCGGCTTGTTGAAGAAATCATCCTCGGACGCATCCTCGACGATGCGGCCCTCGTCCATGAAAATGACCCGGTTCGCCACCTTGCGCGCGAAGCCCATCTCGTGGGTGACCACCATCATGGTCATGCCCTCTTGGGCGAGGCCTACCATCACATCCAGCACCTCGTTGACCATCTCCGGATCAAGCGCCGAGGTCGGCTCATCGAACAGCATGCAGATCGGGTCCATGGCCAGCGCGCGTGCAATCGCAACCCGTTGCTGCTGTCCGCCGGAGAGTTGTCCCGGGAATTTGTCTGACTGATTCAACAGATCGACGCGTTCCAGCAATTTCCGGCCGCGCTCGATGGCTTCCCCCTTGCTGCGGCCGAGCACCTTGATCTGCGCAATGCACAGGTTGTCGAGCACGCTCATGTGCGGAAACAATTCGAAGTTCTGGAACACCATGCCGACATGGGCGCGCAACTTTGAGAGATTCGTCTTGGGATCACCGACAGAAATCCCGTTAACCTCGATGTCGCCCTGCTGAAACGGCTCCAGGCCGTTGACGCACTTGATCAGGGTGGATTTTCCCGAGCCCGACGGCCCGCAGATGACGATCACCTCGCCCTTTTCAACCTCGGTCGAACATTCGGTGAGCACCTGAAAACTGCCGTAATGCTTGCTGATATTTTTGATGGAAATCATGCGGTTTCCCTCTTCTGGATATGCCTGACCAGCTGCGATGCAATAAAGCTGATGATAAAGTACACCGCGCCGGCAAACAGCAACAGCTCGACCAACCGGCCATCCCGGCTGCCCACCCGGTAAGAAACGCCGAAGAAATCGGGCAGCGAACTGACATACACCAGCGAGGTATCCTGGAACAGGATGATGCCCTGCGTGAGCAACAGCGGGATCATGTTCCTGAACGCCTGTGGCAGGATTATCAGGCGCATCGCCAGCGGGTAGCTCATGCCCAGCGCATTGGCCGCGCCCATCTGGCCCCTGGCCACACTGCGTATACCGGCACGGATAATCTCTGAATAGTAGGCCGCCTCGAACAGCGAGAATGCCACCATCGCCGAGACCAGCCGGGTATCGGAACTGCGCGGAATGTCAAACAGGTTGATCAGCAGCGTAGGCACGATCAGGAAGAACCACAGCAGCACCATCACCAGCGGGATCGAACGGAACAGATTCACATAACTGGCCGCCAGCCAGCCCAGCACCTTGAATCCGGACAAGCGCATCAATGCGAGCAGCGTCCCCCAGACGATGCCGACCGACACCGCGACCGCGGTGATCTTCAGCGTGATGATCATACCTTTCCACAGGTAGGGCAACGCGCCGGGTATCGAGCTCCAGTCGAATTCGTAGCCCATCGCCTTAGCCCCCGCCCATGTGGCCCGGAACGCGTGCGCGCGCCTCGACCCTGTGCATCAATACCATCACCACCACGTTGATCACCATGAACAGTACCGTTACAGCAATGAACGACTCGTAGGCCTGCGCAGTGTAATCGACCAGCTGCCGTCCCTGCGCGGCCAGCTCCAGCAGGCCGATGGTGGAAGCCACCGCGGAATTCTTGAAGATGTTGAGGAACTCGGAGGTGAGCGGCGGCAGAATGATGCGGATCGCCATCGGCAGGATCGCATAGCGGTAGGTCTGCGGCAGCGTGAACCCCAGCGCCAGTCCGGCATAGCGCTGTCCGACCGACAACGAGTTGATGCCGGAGCGTACCTGCTCGCAGACCCGTGCACCGGTGAACAGCGCAAGACAGAACATCGCAGCAAGAAACTGCTGCAGGAAAGGATTAATCGATTTGTAGGCGTCGCCGATGGAAACAGGCACCAACTCGGGCACAACGAAGTACCAGATGAACAACTGAACCAGCAGCGGGGTGTTGCGGAATACTTCGACATACACAGCTGCCATACCGGACAACCAGCGGTTAGGCACGGTGCGGAACACGCCCATGAACAGTCCGACGATCAGCGCGATGATCCAGGCTGACAGCGACACAGCGAGGGTGACCTCCAGCCCGGACAACAGCCAGCCCAGATAAGTGGTGCTGCCCGACGGCGTTTCGGACAGGAAAATGTCCCAGTTCCAGTGATAGTTCATCATCCACTCACTATTAAGGGCACATCAGAATACGAGGGTGATGGGCGGAGAATATCTCCAGCCATCACCCTGTCCTGTCAGACTGTTATGGGAATGCCTGGTCGTTCGGATTCTTGAACGCGGCTTTCATGTCGTCGCTCATCGGGAAGTTGAGGTTCATGCCCTTGGGCGGAACCGCCGACATGAACCACTTCTTGTAGATCTTCGCAGCTTCGCCGGACTTCATCACCTTGGCAAAGGTTTTGTCGACCAGCGCCTTGAACTGCGGATCGTCCTTGCGCATCATGCAGCCGTAAGCTTCGTTAGACATCGGCGTGCCTACGATGACCCAGTCTTTCGGGTGTTTGGCGTTGGCCCTCTGGCCGGCGAGCAGGGCATCATCCATCATGAATGCGACCGCGCGTCCGGTCTCCAGTGTCAGGAAAGACTCGCTGTGATCCTTGGCGCTGATGATGTTCATGCCCATCTTTTTGTCTTCATTGAGCTTGCGCAACAAGCGCTCCGAGGTCGTGCCGGCTGTGGTGACCACATTCTTGCCGGCCAGGTCGGAAAAGTCCTTGATGCCGGAACCCTTCTTGGTCAACAGGCGCGTGCCGATGACGAAGATGGTATCGGAGAAGGCCACCTGTTTTTGCCGCTCGAGGTTGTTGGTTGCCGAACCGCAGGCGATATCCACGGTGCCGTTCTGCACCAGCGGGATACGATTTTGCGACGTGACCGGTGTCATCGTGACTTTCAGGTGCGGCATTTTCAGATCTTTCTTGACGGCGGCGACCACTTTCATCATCAGGTCCTGGGAATATCCGATGACTTGTTCTTTATCATTGTAGTAGGAGAACGGGACCGAAGATTCGCGATGACCCAGTGAGATCGTGTCGGTGTCCTTGATCTTTTTCAGGGTGCCGGTCAAGTCTTCGGCCAGCGCGGAAGTGGAAAAAAGCAAACAGGCCATGGCGGCCAGCAATAGTCGATTGAACATGTTAATTTCCTTTTCTTTGTTTGGATGGGAATGTTCGCCTTGCAACACGCACATTAGCAGATTAATAATTTAAAGCCAACCGCGGCACAGGTATTCATGATTTCAACAATCATGGCAGGGACAGCCCAAAAAAAAATGGCCCAAAAACGATGGACAAGAAAAAACCCGCTGCGTCGCCGCAGCGGGTTTTTAAGGTGTTGCTTTCTGAATTTCTAACTGACCAGGCCAGCGAGAGATTTATAACCAGCGACTTGCTGCGGTATTTTGCAGCTCATAACCAGCCACTTTGCCATCGTTCTTTGATGGCTTAGTGGATTGGCTAGTTGTTTCACCAGTCGTTTTATCAGAACGAGTGAACCAGGCCGATTGCCAGCTCATCAACCTTGCTGACGTTATCTTCCTTGGCCGAACCGACAGCGGCGTAAACCCATGAATCCTTGCTCATGTCGTACTTGGCGCCCACGTTATAACCGCTATAGTTGTTGCTACCCGCTGTAACATCATGTTTACCCATGCTCGCTTCAACATAGCCTGCCAACGCCGAGGTGAATGGAACATTGACACCGGCGGTTTCGTAGGTCCTCTTGTCGAGGGCAGCAGCAGTAGCCTGCTCTACTTTAACTTGAGCAAATTGGCCGTACAATTTGGCCATACCGAAATCAAAGTTGGCCGCCAGGATCATGTCCTTGGTGGTAACTTCGTTGGTAGCAGGATTAGTTGTACCAAAAGCTGTAGGTGAGTTGTCCTTCGTGCTGCGATAGCCGCCCGATACCGACAATGCATCCTGCTTGTAAACAGCCGTCACTTCGAAACCGTTGCCATGTTTTATATCGGTTGTATTATCAGCTGTGGTCGTGTTATCCAGCAGACCCAATGTGCCAGTCACCGCGCCAAATTTTTGCGCTGCAAGAGCTTGGATTGAACGAGCTGTCAATGAAGAATCCATGGTCACCAGGTTACCCACCAGGTTGGAACCGTACATCGCGTCATTGCCGTAAACGATGCCACGGAATGGAGATGACATTTTACCGATCGTTACCGACGTGCCTTGGCCAAAGTCCAGGCCTGCAGTCAATACGCGGTCAACACCGATCGTAGCATTGGTTGAGAAACCAGCTGCGGTAGCGCCCGTGGCACCGCCGCCAGCGGCTCCAGCAACGCCAGTAGTTTTACCGAAGCTAGCATCAGATGCCGGGTTGGAGGACAGGCCCATTTCCAGCTGGTAAATTGCCTTCATGCCATTGCCCAGATCTTCGGTGGACTTTACACCCACGCGTGAAGTCTGGTTTGCGCTGAAGTCCACGCCGGATTGGCCAGTCTTGGGATTAACAGCGCCAGGAGCCTGGTTAGTGTTGGTTACCGAACCGAAGCCGGCGTCAACCACGCCATAGATATTGGTGTCAGCGAATGCCGGAGCGGAAGCGAATGCTGCAGTGATTGCCAGTGCGATCAGTTTCTTTTGCATTTAGAACTCCTTAAATAATTATTTAGGTTATATCGGCCACCGTCGTCGGCGTCCTCTTGAAACCCTCCCCCGAATAGCAGAGAATTCAAGCGGGCATTATCCACAACAAATCAGGCGGGGCAAGGTATTCCGCGAATATGTGGTATTTTTGCAACAGTCGAAAATAAAGGAGTGACTTAACAAAACTGCAATATCGAGCTGCTAATGCAAGCGCCCTGTTCCCGACTTCCAGTGCCGCGATCCTGCGTCTTGAAACTTGCTTCTTGTTTCTTGAGCCATAGCAAAATATTCCGTTGATACATACAAAAAATAGCGCTGATGTAGGAGCACTAAAAGCAGGCAATCAGCTATCTGCTGAAGCAGATGCAGAGTTGTCACCGGGCCATGCCCGCGATCATTTTATGGATCGCGGGCAGCACCCGCAAGAGGTACGCCGTGGTTGTACCAAAGGCAGGCAATCCACTACGCAGCAAGCTGCGTGTGGAATTGACACGAAGGGGCTGAAGCCCCAACAACACACGCAGGGCCCGCTCCACAAATTCGGGGGTGATTATTGATCTTTCCATAATTGGAGACAGCACTCCGGTAATTCGGGTGCGTCAGCCACAGGAAAAATCTACCATTTTGTCATTCCCGCGCAGGCGGGAATCCAGTGGGTTTAAACAAAAGGCCCTTTTGTCTTGCTGGATTCCCGCCTGCGCGGGAATGACGGTTACTGTAGTTGCATCTATCATGAATTACGGAAAGCACAATAAGTGCGCAATGGAAATTTTGTAGTCAACATTCCTCTCCGATGGGCAAGGGGACATTATCAACCTTCAAATCCTTGCCACTTGCGCCTGTTATTGCTACCCGCCGATATAAGACATTTCCACTTTTTTGGTTGCGGAGGTGCCTTCTGTCGCGGCCGAGCGCAGCTCGGAATAACGGTCGGTGCGCCGTTGCCAGCGCTCCGCGATCAGCCGGGTCAGGTCCTGATCGCTTGCGCCCCCGCGCATCGGGCCGCGCAGATCGAGTCCGTCGCCGGCAAACAGGCAGGTGTACAGCTTGCCATCGGTCGACAGCCGGGCACGCGTGCAGCTACGGCAGAACGCGCGGGTGATGGAAGCGACCACACCGATCTCACCTGCGCCATCCGCATAGGCCCAGCGTTCTGCGACTTCCCCGGTGTAATTGGGCGCGACCGACTGTATCGGGTAACGCGCCGCTATCGTTTGCAGAATCTCCGCCGCGGTGACCACTTCGTTCATGCACCAGCCGTTGGTGTTGCCCACATCCATGTATTCGATGAAGCGCAGAATGATGCCGTCTGAAGCGGGATTATTGGCCCGAAAATGTTCGGCCATCGGCACGATCTCGTGATCGTTCACGCCGCGCTGCACCACCATGTTGACCTTGATCCCCTCAAATCCGGCGCGCTGCGCGGCATCTATCCCGTCCAGCACGGTGCGGACCGGCACATCCGAGTCGCTCATGCGCCGGAACACCGCGTCGCTCAATCCGTCCAGGCTGACGGATAGCCGCGTCAGGCCCGCGTCCTTGAGCGCCTGCGCCTGCCGGGCCAGCAGCACCGCATTGGTGGTCAGCGTGACCTCCACCGGCTTGCCTGCTGGGGTGTGCAGCCTGGCGAGTGTTGCGACGAGTTGCACAATGTTGCGGCGCAACAGCGGCTCGCCGCCGGTCAACCTGATCTTTCCCACGCCCAGTTCAACGAACGATCCGGCCAGCCTCGCGATTTCCTCGAAACTGAGCAGTTCGGCACGCGGCAGGAACAGGTGATCCTTGCCGAAGTCGTCACGCGGCATGCAGTAGGTACAGCGCAGGTTGCAGCGGTCGGTTACCGAGATGCGCAGATCGTGCAGCGGCCGCTGCAACGTGTCGAGTGTCAACGGTATGTCATTGCCCTGACGGTCGTTGTCTCGTTGAACGGGAATGGCTGTCGGTTGCAACATCATTCCATGACTTCATAACAGTAGTTGGTCAGAAACTCGACGATGGGTTCTTTGGCGATCAGCTGTTCGAACACGGCGGCGCCCTGCTCGTAATCACCGGCGATGAAGCGATTCTCGCTCACCCCCTTGTTGATGATGGCAAGCGCCGGGGGAATCATCGCACGCACCATGTCCAGGGTCACCTTGCGCCCGTCGTCCAGCACACCGTGCGGACTGTGCACCCATTGCCACACCTGGGAGCGGGATATCTCGGCGGTGGCGGCATCTTCCATCAAATGGTGTATCGGCACGCAACCGGTGCCCGCGAGCCATGCGCCGAGATAGGCGATGGCCACTTCGATATTGAAATGCAATCCCGCTTCCGTGATCGGACCCTTCGGTTCGAAGCTGAGCAGGTCGGCAGCCGTGGTGTGCACGTCTTCGCGTTTCACGTCCAACTGGTTCGGGCCGGGCATCAGCCTGTCGAATACTTCCATCGCCACCGGCACCAGGCCGGGATGCGCCACCCAGGTGCCGTCGTGTCCGTCGCCGGCTTCGCGTTCCTTGTCTTCGCGGACCTTGGCCATTGCCAGATCGTTGGCCGCGGAATCGGACTTGATCGGAATCTGTGCCGCCATCCCGCCCATTGCATGCGCATTGCGACGATGGCAGGTCTTGATCAACAGCAGCGAATAGGCGCGCATGAAAGGCGACGTCATCCCGACCAGGCCGCGGTCGGCAAGTATGAAGCCGGGGAGGCGCCCGAACTTTTTGATGCAACTGAAGATGTAGTCCCAGCGTCCGCAGTTCAATCCGGCGGAATGCTCGCGCAACTCGTGGAGGATTTCGTCCATTTCGAACGCGGCCGGCAGGGTCTCAATCAGCACCGTCGCCTTGATGGTGCCGCGCGGAATGCGGAGACTTTCCTGCGCATGAATGAACACCGCGTTCCACAGCCGCGCCTCCAGATGGCTTTCCATCTTGGGCAGATAAAAATAGGGCGCACTGCCGCGGGCCAGCAGGGCTTTTGCGTTGTGAAAAAAATACAGGCCGAAATCGAACAGGCTGCCGGATACCGGTTTGCCGTCCACCGTCATGTGTTTCTCCACCATATGCCAACCGCGTGGACGGACGAACAGCACCGATGTTTTTTCATTCAACCGGTAGGTCTTGCCGTCCGGATTGACATGCCTGATGGTGCGGGACACGGCATCGCGCAGGTTGATCTGCGCCTCGATCACATTGGGCCAGGTGGGCGTCATGGAATCTTCCAGGTCGGCCATGTACACGCTGGCACCGGCATTGAGCCCGTTGATCAGCATCTTGCGCTCCGCCGGGCCGGTGATTTCCACGCGTCTGTCCAGCAGCTCGGCGGGTACCGGGGCGATACGCCAGTCGCCGTTGCGCACGGCAGCCGTCTCGGCCAGAAAATCGGGCAGCTCGCCTGCCTCCAGTTTGTGCTGGCGCTTGACCCTGCGCTCCAGCAGGGATAGACGCTCCGATCCGAATTTGCGCACCAGCCCGGCAATGAAATCCAGCGCCTCCGGGGTCAGGATGGCGGATTGCTCTGGCGTGACGGCAACACTGATGTTGATGCCTGCAGGATAGGTCATGTTCGTCTCCTCGATACAAAATACTTCGCCCTAAAAATACATTTTAAACCCGTAGGAGCGGGCCATGCCCGCGAAAAGCTTGATCGCGGGCATGGCCCGCTCCTACGGTTACCCGACTTTAAGCTTCACGGAAAAATATTTCTCAAAAAAATGCGAACCGTCTCCAAAGAGCGAAAGATCAAACATCATGCAACGCGGTTCTGCGGTGTTCCTGCCGCGTAGGCCTCGATGTTGGCTATGAGCTGGTCGGCCAGCATTTGCATCGCCTCCCTCCCCGACCAGGCGATGTGCGGTGTCAGAATGAAGTTGGGCATATCCAGATCCAGCAACGGATGTCCTGCCGTTGGCGGTTCCTTTTCCAGTACATCAAATCCGGCACCGCCGATGCGCCCGTTTTGCAGCGCATCCAGCAATGCCGCTTCGTCGACCAGACCGCCCCGGGCGGTATTGATCAACAGTGCGCCGGGTTTCATGCGGTTGAATTCCGCAGTGCCGATCAGGTGACGTGTCTGCCCGTTGAGCGGCAGGTGCAAACTGATCACATCACTGTCCCGCAGCACCGTGTCGAACGCGGTGTAACCCGCCCGGATATCGCCGACTCCCTTGTGCTCGGCGACCAGCACTTTCATGCCGAACGCCACAGCAAGCTGCTCCACCGCCTTGCCGATTGCACCATGACCGATGAGACCAAGAGTGCTGCCGTGCAGATCGCGCACCGGTTCGGTGAACAGACAGAACTGTTCGGATTTTTGCCATGCGCCGCCGAGCACATCGGCGCGGAACGCCAGCAGGTTGCGGCGCAACGCCAGCATCAACATGAACACATGCTCGGGCACGGTGTGCACAGAGTAGTTGCGAATATTGGAAACCACGATGCCGCGTTCCCTGCAGCAATCGATATCGACATTATTTAAGCCGGTGGCGGCGATGGCGACCATCTTCAGCCCGGGCAATTGCTCCAGGACTTCCCGGCTCAGCAACACCTTGTTGGTGATCGCTATGGTGGCATCCTTGAGTCGTTCCACGGTCTGTCCCGTCGCCGTGGCCGGATAGTCTTCCCAATGGTGCGCAAATGCCGGACTGCGTATGTCGGCGATGATGCTGGCGGCATCGAGAAACACAATTTTTTCCATTAAGGCACCTTTAATAATCCAAAATGTATTCAGGAATAATATAAGGAATGACGACACGTATATCGTTATATCACTAGTGTCACGTCACGCATGATGTGTCGTATTCATCATTGCTGGAACACCGTGGGTTGGGCTGAGCTTGCGAAGCCCAACGGAATGCCGCGAATCGTTGGGCTTCACTACGTTCAGCGCCAACCTACGATGTGGCTCAAATCACCAAATACTCCAACGCCCTTATCCGCCTCTCGATGCATTACACGACACTATTTGCCGTCCATGCCCGACATGCGTTTGACCACCTTCACTACCGCTGCAGAATCAAGTTCGCTGTCACCGGTGCCCATCAGTGCGTTAAGGTTCTGCGTGACCAATGCCGCGGCGGGGAGTGCCACGCCCAACTGGTGCGCGGTTTCCATCACGATGCGCATGTCCTTCTGGTGCAGACCGACCTTGAAGCCCGGTTTGAAATCGTTATCCAGCATGCGCTTGCCGTGCACTTCCATAACCTTGCTGCCGGCAAATCCGCCCATCAAAGCGTCGCGCACCTTGGCCGCATCGGCGCCGTTCTTTTGTGCAAAGGTCAGCGCTTCGGCCACCGCTTCTATCGTCACCGCCACCACGATCTGGTTGCACGCCTTGGCAACCTGGCCTGCGCCGTTGTCACCGACATGGACGATGTTCTTGCCCATGCATTCGAACAGCGGTTTGACCTGCTCGAATACTTTGGTTTTGCCTCCCACCATGATGGACAGCGTGCCGCTGATCGCACCGCCCTCACCGCCGGAAACGGGCGCATCCAGCATCTCCACGCCCTGCTTCGCCAACCGCTCGGCGAACACCTTGGTCGCGGTCGGTGAGATGGTGCTCATGTCGACGATCACGCTGCCTTTGCGCGCTCCTTTGGCGATGCCGTTTTCGCCGAAGATCACACTCTCCACATCCGGCGTGTCGGACACGATGAGGAAGGTCACGTCGGCATGTTTGGCGACCTCCGCCGCCGATGTGCAGGCAGTCGCGCCCGCAGCCACCAGCTCCTTCATCGCTTCGGGACGGCGCGCATAACCCCACAGCTTGTAACCGCCCTTCATCAAATTGAGTGCCATGGGGCCGCCCATGATGCCGGGGCCGATAAATCCAACGTTGAGTGTCATAAGAGTCTCCTGTTAGTGATGGGTTAAACGGTTAATGCATCAACCATACCGTAACCGGCAGTGAAAACCAGTACAGTACGGTGGTCCATCCGATCAGCAATGCTGCCGCTTCGGTATCCAGATGAAAGCGGTCGGACAGGATCAGCGCGGACATCATGGTCGGCATCCCCGCTTCAATCACTGCCGCATGTTGCGGTTCCATATTATGCGCGTAAATCAGTGACGCGACACCCGCAACGGCGAGCGGCATCAGCACGATCTTCACCGCGGTTACGCCCAAAATCGCAACACGCGGTTTCAGATCGCGCCACGGGATGGACAAGCCGAGCACGAACATCATCACCGGGATGGTTGCCTGTCCTATCAGGCGTGCCGCATGGATCAGCGGTTCGAACACGATGCCGCTCATCTGCAACAGGGCCCCGGCGATGAATGCCCAGATCGGCGCAATGCCCATCATCAGGCGCCAGATCGGCGGATGCAGTCTGGCGGATTCGGGCGGTCCCAGCCGCGTGCAGATCCAGACACCCAGGCTCCACATCAGCGGCACCGTCATCAGCATGTCGTTGAACGCGGCGTAACGCGATGCACCGGGGCCATAGAGAAAAGTCAGCACCGGCACGCCCACATAGAATGTATTGCCAAACATGCCGCTCACCGTCAGTGCCGCACGCGTGCCATTGTTCATACCGCGTCCCAGTGGCGAACGGTAAAGCAGCAAATACAGCAAGGCACCCGACAGCAACGAACCAATACCCACCAGCAACGGCACCGACAGCAACTCCGGTGTAATCGGCGTGGTGGCGGCAATGGCAAACAGGATCGCCGGAAAAAACAGATTCAGCACCAGCCTGTTGAGCTGGATGCGCAGGGTCCTGGCCGACACCTCCCTGTAATAGACCGGCCACAATGCACCCGCGCCAACCAATATGGCGATGGGCAGCATGACCTCTATCATCAGCTGCAACAGACGATGCAGATTCATGGTGCTTTTACCCCGGCATGGCCTGCCCGGTTAACCCAGCGTCGGCATCACCAGTGTGGAAGTCTTTTTGTCCGATACCGCCGGCCATCTTGTGGTGATGGCTTTGGTGCGTGTGTAGAAATAGACACCTTCCATGCCGTGCATGTGCAGGTCGCCAAACAGCGAAGATTTCCAGCCGCCGAAGGAGAAGAACGCCATCGGCACAGGGATCGGCACGTTGATGCCGACCATGCCGACTTCGATCTCGTTCTGGAAGCGACGCGCAACCCCGCCCGAACCGGTAAAGATCGCGGTACCGTTTGCATAGGGATTGCTGTTGATCATATTGATCGCCTCGTCGAGGCTGGCGACGCGCAACACAATCAGCACCGGGCCAAATATCTCTTCCTTGTATATCGTCATGTCGGTGGAAACATTGTCGAACAGCGTCGGCCCGACGAAAAATCCTTTTTCGTGACCAGCCACTTTGACACCGCGACCGTCCGTCACCATTGTTGCACCCTGTGTCACGCCGCTGTCGATGTAACCGACGATCTTGTCGCGATGCGGCGCCGAGATCACCGGGCCCATATCGACTCCTTTTTTGTCGCCCGGGCCGACCACCAGTTTCTCGGCTCTTTCCTTGAGCTTGGCAACCAGTTCATCGGCCACATCACCCACCGCGACCACCGTGGAGATCGCCATGCAGCGCTCGCCCGCGGAACCGTAGGCTGCGCCCATGATCGCATCGGCGGTAAAATCCAGTGAAGCATCAGGCATCACGATTGCATGGTTTTTCGCCCCGCCCAGCGCCTGCACGCGCTTGCCGTGATGCGCAGCGGTTTCGTAGATATATTTCGCGACCGGTGTCGAGCCGACGAAAGAAATCGCTCTCACGTCGGGATGTGCCAGCAGCGCATCCACCGCTTCCTTGTCACCCGGCACGACATTGAACACGCCGTCCGGCAAGCCCGCTTCCTTGAATAATTCGGCCATGCGCAGGCTGCACGATGGCACCTTTTCGGAGGGTTTGAGTACGAAGGTATTACCGCAGGCAATGGAGATGGGGAACATCCACATCGGCACCATCGCGGGAAAGTTGAACGGGGTAATGCCTGCGCACACGCCTATAGGTTGCAGCACTGAGTGGCAATCGACACCGCGACCGACATTCTCCGCATGCTCACCCTTGAGCAGATGCGGCACACCGACCGCGAACTCCACCACCTCGATGCCGCGCTGCACGGAACCGGCGGCGTCTTCCAGGGTTTTGCCGTGTTCCTCACTGGTCAGTTGTGCCAGTTCGGCACGGTGCGTTTCAAGCAGATCGCGAAATTTGTTCAGGATACGGCTGCGACGCAGCGGGGTGGTGTCACGCCAGACCGGAAAGGCAGCCTTGGCAACGGCAACAGCAATGTCCACATCCCCGCGACTGGCCAGCGGTACCTGGCGGATTGCAGCTCCGGTCGCCGGATTGGTCACGTCCGCCAGACGCTTGCTGAGACTGCTGGTGCGTTGGCCATTGATCCATAGTTGCAAAGTAGGGTTGGTCATGTTTTTTCCTTAAGGATTGCTTTGGTGAGGTGTATGGTATTTTTCAATTCGTGGCTGCGGGCCGTCGCGACCGGTTATCACGGCTGTATTTGTCGCAGTCCCGTACTGTATCTCCTGCAACTGCCCAACGTCAATTTCGCTCATGTTGGCGTGCCACAGAAATACCACACCTGACCGGACAACTCGCCCCTGACTTTCAAGCATTCGGTCAAACGTTTTCACAATACGAAATATCTTCTGCAGAATGAAAATGTTGGTTGTCAGTGCCAGATGAATGAGTTATCGTTCGCGGACTTTAGGATTCATCGCTCAGCAGTCTTGGCTCAATAAACTCGAAATAAATGTAACCAAATATATCAAGCAAATAAAATAATATAGTTTACGCAGCACTCCCATTTGCAATAATTAAAACTATGCTCCCAATAGCAAACAAAGTTGCTCTTGCAAATCCATCGACGTACTGCGATGTACTGGCTTTGCTGTGCTATCGCCGCAACGAATCAGCCCGGATCAAACTGCCACACCAAATCAATTCATGCCGCCCGATTGATGATGTACGGCGGGGTCATGTCCACGACCCCGCCTTCAGTCGCCGCAAGAACCCATTCACCGCAACACAACAGATCAAACGGTCACGCGACAACTCTGTCACGGCGCCGATTGAAGCAAGAAGCAGCAAATCAGTTTCCCAAGTCAAACCCAAGGAGGAAAAGTCATGGACAAGAAAATAGAAACCAAAGAAATCCCCAAAACCGTTTCGCGGCGCAAATTTCTGACGACAGCCGCAGCTGTCACGACCGGCGCAGCCATCACCGGCTTCCCGTCAATTTCGGTCGCGGCATCCCCCATCGTTTTCAAGATGCAAGGGGCATGGGGCGCGAAGGATATCTTCAACGATATGGCTGTCGAATACGTCGACCGTGTCAATGAGATGGCCGAGGGCCGCATGCGCATCGACTATCTGGTGGCAGGATCTGTGGTCAAACCGTTCGAAGTGATGGAAGCCACCTCCAAGGGGGTGATCGATGCGGGTCACCAGGTCGCCGTTTACTGGTATGGCAAGAGCAAGGTCGCCTCGTTGTTCGGCTCCGGTCCGGTTACCGGTTGCGATGCATCCCAGAGCCTGGCCTGGATCGCCAAGGAGGGGATGCCGTTCTACAACGAACTGATGAAAAAACTCCATCTCGACGTGGTCGGTTTCTTTGCGATGCCGATGCCCACCCAACCGCTGGGCTGGTTCAAGAAACCGATAACAAGCGCGGCTCAGCTGAAAGGCCTGAAGTATCGCACCGTCGGTCTGGCGGCCGACCTGATGCAGGAACTGGGCTGCAAAGTGACCCAATTGCCGGGCGGCGAAATCGTGCCGGCAATGGAGCGCGGAGTGATCGACGCGTTCGAGTACAACAATCCGACTTCCGACATGCGTTTCGGTGCGCAGGACGTGGCCAAGAACTACATGATGGGTAGTTACCATCAGGCACAGGAGTTCTTCGAGATCATCTTCAACCGCAGGAAATACGAAGCGCTACCCAAGGAACTGCAGATGATACTGCGCTATGGCGCCGAGGCAGCATCCACAGCTAACTATGCACTGGCGATGGACAACTATTCGCGGGATCTGCAGACGCTCAAGAACAAGGACCATGTGAATGTCCTGCGCACACCACAAAGCATCTTCGACGCCCAACTCAAGGGCTGGGATGTTCTGGTCAAGCGCATCAGCGACGAGGACCCGTTCTTCGCCAAGGTGTGGGAATCGCAGAAGACGTGGGCGAAGCGGGTCGGCTACTACAGCTTCTTCAACAGCGCGGATTACAAGGCGGCTTACGAACACCTGTTCGGCAAGCTCGGCTTCTGATGTTTTATTTCCAGTAAAACTATAGAGTTATTTTAACCATCGCGGTGGGTGCTCAGGCACCCCCGCTTTGTTTTATAGAGCGGATATTCATGCAAATTCAATCGCTGTTGCAAGGCATAGACCAGTTGTCGAAATCGGTCGGACATGCCTTTGCCTGGTGCATCGTCGTTCTGGCACTGGGCACGTCCTACGAAGTGTTTGTTCGCTACGTGCTGGACGACCCGACTGGCTGGGCCTTCGACATGAGCTCCATCCTGTACGGTGGACTGTTCCTGATGTCCGGTGCATATGCACTGTCGCGCGGCTCCCATGTGCGCGGCGACATTTTCTACCGGCTGATGCCGAAACGCGTCCAGGCCGGCATCGAACTGGTGTTGTTCATCACTTTCTTCTACCCCGGCATACTCGCCCTGATGTATTCGGGTTGGCACTATGCAATGGATTCGGTGCGTATTCATGAGGTGAGCGTCAACAGCCCGATTGGCGTGCCGATCTGGCAACTCAAGCTGATCATCCCGGCTGCTGCCACACTGCTGGCAATACAGGGCATCGCAGAAATGCTGCGTTGCATTATCTGCCTGCGTACCGGCGAATGGCCGGAGCGTTTGCACGACGTAGAGGAAACGGAAACCGCGATATTGCACCAGTTAGAGGACGATAAAAGCATGGATCACGATGTGGTACCGACTGGAGTACGTAAATGACCGACCCTCAAATTGCAATGATGATGCTGGGCACCTTCATTTTCATCATCCTGCTCGGCTTCCCGATCGCCTTCACACTGATGGCCATGGGGGTGTTCTACGGTTTTTACGCCTATTACATGCCGGGTCAGGAAATCTTCGACAACCGGGTATTCTACCTGCTGACCCAGAACACCTTCAGCGTGATGAACAACGATGTGCTGACGGCGATACCGCTGTTCCTGTTCATGGGCTATATCGTCGAGCGATCGAATATTCTCGACCGCCTGTTCCTCAGCCTGCAGCTCGCGTTTCGCGCCGTTCCCGGCGCGATGGCGATCGCGGCGCTGATCACTTGCGCGCTGTTTGCCACGGCGACCGGTATCGTCGGTGCGGTGGTGACACTGATGGGCCTGCTTGCGCTGCCCGCCATGCTCAAGGCCGGCTACGACGAAAAGCTTTCCACTGGTGTCATTGCCGCCGGCGGCACGCTGGGCATCCTGATTCCGCCCTCTATAATGCTGATCGTGTACGGTGCGACCGCATCGATTTCCGTCGTACGGCTATACGCAGCGGCGATGTTACCCGGATTTTTGCTGGCGTCACTGTACATGGGATATGTGGTGACCCGGGTAGTCCTCAATCCTTCCCTGGCACCCAGGCTGCCGCGCGAGGCTTACGAAAACACATCGTGGGGCCAAGTGTTCATCCTGTTGGCCAAAGCTTTCCTGCCGCTGGCCGCACTGATCCTGTCGGTGCTCGGCGCCATCCTGTTCGGCCTGGCCACACCGAGCGAAGCGGCGGCGATCGGCGCGCTGGGCGGTGTGATCCTGGCAGCGGCTTACCGGGCACTGACCTGGGGCCGGTTAAAGGAAGCGGTATTCCTGACCGCGCGCACCACGGCCATGGTGTGCTGGCTGTTCGTCGGCTCATGGACATTCTCATCGGTGTTCTCCTACCTCGGCGGCGAAGGCCTGATCAAACAACTGGTGCTTGGCATGCATCTGAACACGTTTACTTTCCTGCTGATGGCCCAGCTGATCATCTTCCTGCTGGGCTGGCCGCTGGAGTGGAGCGAGATCATTATCATCTTCGTGCCGATCTTCCTGCCGCTGCTGCCGCACTTCAACGTCGATCCGATGTTCTTCGGCATCCTGATCGCACTGAACCTGCAGACCTCGTTCCTGACGCCGCCGATGGCGATGTCGGCCTACTACCTGAAGGGCGTGGCGCCCAAGCACGTGCAGCTGGCGACTATCTTCCGGGGCTGTCTGCCTTTCCTGAGTATGGTGTTCGTCGCAATGGCGGCGGTGTATGCCTTCCCTCAGCTGGTCTACTGGCTGCCCAACTTGTTCTACAACAACTGATGGGACCTGACAGGATGACGACATGGAGAATCTGAACTGGCTCACGGCCAACCAGGCCGCTCAGGGCATACGCGATGGAGTGTTCAGTTCCCGTGACCTGGTGCAGGCCTGCATCGCGCAGATACAGGCCCGGGAACCGGAGGTGCAGGCATGGGCCTATTTTGATGCGGAACACGCACTGACACAGGCAACCAGGGCAGACGAACATCGTGCTGTCGGCAAACCGCTGGGCCCGCTGCACGGTGTGCCGGTCGGCATCAAGGACATCATCGATACCGGCGACATGCCCACCGAGGACGGCACGCCGCTGCACGCGGGACGCAATCCCTGGCACGATGCCAAGGTGGTCGACCTGTTGCGTAGCGCGGGAGCCATCATCATGGGTAAGACGGTGACCACCGAACTGGCCACCTACACTCCGGGCAAGACACGCAACCCGCACAACCCGGAGCACACCCCCGGCGGCTCTTCGAGCGGGTCCGCTGCAGCGGTGGCCGCCGGCATGGTACCGCTGGCGATAGGCACACAAACCAACGGCTCGTTGATCCGTCCTGCCGCATATTGCGGCGTGTTCGGCTTCAAGCCGACCCGTGGTCTGATCTCGCGCCAGGGTATCCTGCGCCAGTCGGAGCGCCTCGACCAGCCGGGCGGTTTCGCCCGCAGCGTTGAGGATATCGCGCTGCTGGGCGAGGTGCTGTCAGCTTATGACCCTGACGAACCCGGCATGACACCGCGCGCGCCGGTGCCCATGCTGAGGGTATGCAGCGAAGAGCCGCCGATGCCACCCACGCTGGCCCTGATCAAAACGCCCTGGTGGCCGGAACTCGATGACGACAGCCGGGATGGATACGGCGAGCTGGTCGAATTTCTCGGCACGCAGGTCGGCGAATTCGTTCTGCCAGACTCGGCCGCGAAAGTCCTTGATTGGCACAATATGGTGATGGAAGCGGACATTGCCGCCAACTACCAGAGCGAGTACGAGCGCGGCGCAGACAAACTGTCCGCTGCCCTGCTTGAACAACTCGAGCGGGGCCGGAATGTAAAGGCGGTCGACTACCTCCAGGCGCTGGCGCACATTCCGGTGGTGACCGAAGCACTCGACGAGATATTCGACCGTTTCGACGCGATCCTGACACCCGCGGTTGCGGGTGCCGCACCGCACGGCCTGGATTCGACAGGCAATCCGAAGTTCTGCACGCTGTGGACCTTTTGCGGCATGCCGACGATCAGCCTGCCGCTGCTGAAAGCGGGCAACGGCCTGCCGGTGGGCGTACAACTGGTCGGACGGGTCGGCGACGACGCACGTTTGCTTCGCACCGCACGCTGGCTGGTCGACGCAATCAAGTAACGTACAGGGAAAGTGAGAGAAAAATGAAATTCAAAACGATAGCCGGCCTGATCGGCCTGTTGGCTTTACTGGCCTTCCTTGCCGTCCCAGTGATCAAGCTGCACAAGATCCCGCTGATTGCGGTCGCATTGATCGGTGCCGGAATGGCGATATATGAGTTCATCGAGGGCATGCGCAACGACGATTGAGTAAAGCCATGGCACCGGGGCAGCGTCCCAGAGCCAACTGCCAACCATAAGCATCTGTACCTGCGCATCGCCGGGGCTGTCAATGTGAAGTCTGTTGGCCTGTAAATCTGGAACCTCAATTCAACCCGCCGAAATATAGCGCGGTTGAATTGTTCCACAACAGTGAATCTGGATTTTCTTACACCGCTACCGGCTCTACTTTATAACCCGCCAGCCGGCCATATGCCTGTGCCAAAGCCTGATCATCGCCCACATTACCCGGAAAGATCACCACGGGCAAATCGGGGTAACGGGGATGATTATCCGGACAGCAAACCACCGAACAACCCGGCAATATTTGCCCGACTACCCGGGACGTGTGCAAAGCCAGGCCTGAACTCAGCACATCATTTGAAGTGATGCCACCTTTGCTGATCAGAAAACCCAGCGTCTTCGGCAGATTGCGCACCACGTCCATCAGGAAGGCCGAAACCATGTCACCAAATGCCAGCCGGGCAGCCTGGTCTGAAAATGCCTTTTCCGTGCGACTGGTAAACACCACCGGGGTCTTGTCTGCGGCATGACTCTGCTCACACTTGCGTATCATCTCCGCCAGAAGTGCATCACGATTTTTCGTCAATTGCTCCACATCGACTTCGATAGGTACGACTGCGGGCATCTTGAGCAACTGTTCCAGTTGCGCAGTGGTCTTCCTGACGTGTGATCCCACAATCACCGCACCCGCTTTGCCATCCCGCACATATTGCTTCATGTTCTCTGCAGCAACAGGCTGACTCGGCAGGTTCGCCAGTGCGGTCAACAAACTGGCTGCACTGCGAAACAGGAAGTGTTTGCCCTGGCCGGCCGCCAAACGCAACTGTACGGCGAAATGATCGAGGTCGTCCTGGGTTTCAGCATCAACCACACAGCACACGTTCCCACGCAGCCTCATCAGACGAGGCAAGCTGTCGCCGCGAACATCCTTCAGCAGAAAGCGCTCGACCTCAATGGCCCTGATGCGTCCGGCCGTTTTCTCCTCCACATAATCCGGCAAATAACTATGGCTATAACCGAACACCGAGTCACGCGCAAATTCTGTTTCATGCACCGGCGTTTCCCGGCCATCCACCATCAGGTAGCGCACGCTGTCGCGGGTAATGCGGCCGCCTTCAAAGAATGCCGGCACCAGGAAGTGCGCATCGAACGCACCCAGCTCCGCCGCGATCACGTCGGTCTCCACCGGATAGTGGCCGCGCAGTGTTGAGTCCGAACGGCTGACCAGAATCGGATTGATGTCATGGCCGCTTTGTTTCAGCTCGGCCAGTGCCAGCTTCAGGTTTTTGCAGACCTCGCGGGTAACATCCGCCGTCGGTCCTGCAGCCATACCGCGGGTATTGGTCAGCACAAAAAGCAACGGCGAGGCGTCCAGGATCGCGTCGCGCAACGTCTCCTTGTCCCAGCGTGTCAACAACAAACAGCCATGCACCGTTTGCGAGCCGGTCGGGTCATCATCCAGCACGATGATTTTGGTTTCTGACATATGAACTTCCTTAAAACCTTAAATACTTGTTGTCCACGCAAGACACGAACAAAGGCAAATATCAAACATCAATTTTTGTGGCTTTAATTTCGTGCTTTTCGTGTCTTTCGTGGACTGATGTTTTTAGCCCAGCAAAGCTTTGACACGCTTGCTCATTGCCTCAGCTGTGAGCCCGTTGAACTCCATGATCTCCGCCGGACTGGCAGTAGTCTCGCCGCGCTTCCAGGCAAAGGTATCACGCCTGGCCGCCCGGGTACGCAACAGGACGGGCTCCAGCACGGCGCTTGGGCCGCCGCTCACGGCGAGCAGCACATCGCCGTCGAACAGCGCATTGAAATGTGCGTCATCCATGAATTTGTTGTCCGGCTCCGACACGGTGTCCCACGAAATATCGGTGGGGCGATACAGGCGACGCGGATTAACGATGGCAACGATACGTACCCCGTAACCCTCTGCCTCCAGTTTGGCCTTGGCCTCGAACACCGGCAGGAACACCATATCGCCGGTCACCGCGAACACCACGGTTCCCTTGCTGCCGGCCTTGCTTTCCCCACTCTTACTCTCATAGATGGTCGCCGCACCTTCCTCCACCGCGTGCTTGGCTTCGGCTACACTCATGTAGACCGGCAACGGACTCTTGGACGCGATGATCACCATGCACTTGTTGAAACTGTTGGTGGCATATTCATAGGATGCCTGTATCGCGTTCGCATCACAGGGGAACAGCGGAAAGGTATTACCGTTGCGCATCTGCGCGGCAAAATAGTTCTCGATCTCCGGGCGTTGATGCGTCCAGCCGTTGCGTCCCTGTTCCAGCGCACCCGCGGTAAACATGGTGACCACGGAAGGTGTCTTGCGGCGCAACTCGGCCATCGCCTGCGCAACCGTCTGCACAATGGGCCAGCCGTTAATCGCAAAGCTCTCGTAAGACAACCAGACAGAACGCGAACCAAACAGGGACAGAGCGGCAGTCAGACCGGCACAGGCATCTTCATTCAGAGGCTCGTACACTTGACCCTCAGGCTCCTGGTTGTAAAGCGGATCAACGGTCGGGTGACGGATCTTCAGCGCATCGTTGATGTTCTTCATCGCCGACGCCTCGTTGCCGTCGGCATTGGTCACGACGAAACGCTTGTCCGTGGTGCCCACATAGGCGACCAGCGCGCCCATCGCGGTTGCCGGCACGGCCCAAGAAGATTTGTCGGAGAGGTCGCCCTTGGCAAATTCGTGTATCGGCATCTTGCCCAGCGGGGCCAGTTCCAGTACATGTTCGGTCACCGAGGTTTTTACCGCGGGACCGCCGCCGGCACGCACGAAATTCTCGCGCACGATCGCCCACGCTTCGGGATTCAGCGCACGACGTTTCAGGCCTGCGATCATATGCGGCTTGTCGAGGCTGTCGGCCGGATACAGGTTGTGCGACTTGGCACCGACCGTATGTACCCCGGCGCCCTTCATCTGCTTGATGATGAATGCGGTCAATGTGCCGCCCAGCGCCGACTTGGCAGCCTTGTCCACACCCGCCAGCACGGCCGCGGCAAAAGCCAGACGCTGCTTGTGCGAGAAATAGGAACTGTCGGCATAGGCGCTGGCCTGGTTGGTGTCGTCGAAATCCTTGGCGTCGACCAGAATCACCTCCTTGAAACCGTGGCCCTTCCAGTAAGCGATCATTTCCGCATTGGTGAAACGCGACACCATGGAGTGGTGCTCCTGGCTGTAGCCGTTCCAGACCAGGGTGGGCAGGAAGTTGGTGATCTTGGGGTACGCGGTATTGAAGTGCATCATCGAATTCAACACGTACGGCTCGCCCATGCCGCCGTCGCCGATGGTGACCGGAAACAACTTGCCCGGATGCAGCATCGCACCCGCCATCGCGAAGTGCTGGCCCTGGCCCAGCGGGCCGGCGGGCGCCAGCAAACCGGGAATGGCGCCGGACAGGTGGCCGAGCAACCCATGCTTTTCGCGGAAACGCGCCATCATATCGGTCACCGTCTTGATGCCCATTTCTTCCAGCGAAGTGTCGAGGAACATCGCACTGTAGAAGCCGGGCGCATGGTGACCGACCTCCGTCACGATATTGGTGTGGCCCAGCATTACCAGCGAGGCATAGGCATCAGCGCTGCTGGCAAAACCGCCCGGATGTCCGGAGCCTTTCGAGCCGCAGGTTTGCAGGGTCAAATAGCGCAGCGCATCGGCCATCAACAATGTCTGGTACACCGCATCAGCGGAGCGCGGGTCGCCGATGGCGGATTGGCCTTTCTTGATAACAGCCGATTGGGCATGTTTGGAAAAACCTTCCCAGGCCGCGCCGAAATATTGAATGCCTGTACAAAACTCCGGGGTAACTGCTACGCTGGTCGTCATACTCATTGCTCCTTGAAATTTGTTGCTGTGAAGTTAATAAAGCGTGGCCGCCTTCAAACTCGGCCAGCAAAATAGATTTGCCAAAAAGGATTTGGTAACAGCATACGGGTTGTTGTACAATTTCGCAATACACAATCGATTTCATAATACGAAATATGAAAAAAGAGTCCAACTCCATACAAGTCATCGAACGACTGGCGCGATTGCTGGACGCCATGGCCGGACACGAAGATCCGGTGAGCCTGAAAATACTCTCGTCTGAAACGGGATTACACCCCTCAACCGCCTTCCGCATACTCTCATCGCTGACTGAACAGGGCTTTGTGGAGCACACCACCAGAGGAAACTACCAGTTGGGCGTCAAATTGATGCAACTGGGTAGCCGGGTCAGCTCAGGCGTGGACATCAGAAAAGTAGCCCTGCCCTTTATGGAAAAACTGCGCGACCAACTGGGCGAGACGGTCAATCTGGCGGTACGCGAGGGAGATGAGGTCGTCTATATCGAGCGCTCGCTGGCCAAACGCATGATCAGAGTGGAACAGATCATTGGCAGCCGCGCACCGCTGCATGTGACAGCGGTCGGCAAGCTGATGCTCGGCGATCTCGGCGAACCGGCCTACCGCAGTTATGCCAAGCGCAGCAAGCTGCCCGCGTACACGATCAACACTCACACCAAGGCGACCGCGTTACTGCAAGATTGCATCACTGCAACAAAGCAGGGATACGCGCTGGATAATGAGGAGGCAGAACTGGGCGTGGGATGCATAGGAACCTTGATCCGCGATGCCAGCGGCCAGGTGGTGGCTGGTTTGTCCGTGTCTGCACCGATAGAGCGGCGCCGCAGTGAATGGATCGCGCAGGTCATGGAAATTGGTGAGCAAATATCCAAGCAACTCGGATATCACCCTGCGTAAAATACCCACCCGGTTCCAACAAATAAAGCACAACAGGGAGATCACGTGAAAAGTAAAAAATGTTTGATGCTGGCGGATGTGAAGGTCATTGCAACAGCTTGCGAAAGCTTGGCGTTGCAACAAAATCTGTCTGTCACCATTGCCATCACCGATGATGGAGGTCACTTGATGTGGCTGCAACGCCTGGATGGCGCGCCGCTGATCAGCATGCAGATCGCCACAGGCAAGGCACACACTGCCGCTATGGGGCGCAGGCCGTCAAAAGCATTCTCGGACAGGATAGCCAATGGTGAAATGGCATTGCTGTCCATGCCCGGTGGGCTGACCTTCATGGAAGGCGGCGAACCCATTATGGTCGATGACGAATGCGTCGGTGCCGTTGGTGTATCAGGCGTCAAACCCGCCGAAGATGCGCAGATCGCACGCGCCGGCATCAGTTCATTCCTGCAAAGCTTGAACCAATAATTTTATGCCGACTGCACAGGCGTATAGTTGCGCCTGAATAAACCCGGATAATCTATCAATGACACACACGGCTGTAGAGCGCAACTTGTAGCGCTCCTGCATAACCAGACATTGGAGAATTGAATGCGTGTTGGATTATTTGTCACATGCCTGGTTGACGCCATGCGTCCCCGCATCGGTTTTGCCACCATCAAATTGCTGGAAGCGGCCGGCTGCGAGGTCGTCGTTCCCTCGCAGCAAACCTGCTGCGGCCAGCCCGGCTACAACTCGGGCGACCGCATCTCCGCCGTGGCGATGGCGCTCAAATTGCTCGCCGAATTCGAAGCCTTCGATTATGTGGTGCTGCCTTCCGGATCCTGCGCTGGAATGATACGCGTGCATTACCCCGATCTTTTTCGCGACGACCCGGCCATACTGGCAAGAGTCACCGCCCTGGGCCAGCGCACCTTTGAGCTGACCGATTTTCTGAACAAGATCACCAAGTTGGAAGAAGCGCCGGGTAATTTCAAAGACACAATCACCTATCATGATTCATGCTCGGGATTACGCGAACTCGATGTCTACAAACAACCGCGCGCATTACTGGCGACGATGCCTGGCGTCACCCTGAATGAGATGGTGGAATCGACTACCTGTTGCGGTTTTGGCGGCACCTTCTCGGTCAAATACGGCGAATTGTCGACACGTATGGCAGACAACAAATGCAAACATATCAGCGAGACTGCCGCCAGCACCATCGTCGGCGGCGACCTCGGTTGTTTGCTGAACATCGAAGGACGCTTGCGCCGCAATGGCGACCACAGCACCCGCGTGCTGCATGTGGCAGAGGTGCTGTCCGGCCTGGACTCGGAGGAATAATGCGTAACACCGCTATTAATTTCAAAAGTCAGGTCACCGTCAAGTTGGCCGACGTCAAGTTGCAGGACGCGCTGTCGCGATTGCAAACACGCTTTGTAGAGGGCCGCGTGGCGGTGATCAGCGAGATTGACGACCTGCAGCAGACGCGCGATGCGGCGGCGGCGATCCGCGACCGCGTGCTGAACGATCTCGAACACTGGCTGCTGCATTTCGAACAACAGGCCACCGCCCGCGGCGCTATCGTGCACTGGGCCGAGACCGGCGAGGACGTGAATCGCATCGTCGCCGAAATAGCCGCACAGCATGGCGTCAAAACAGCGGCAAAATCCAAGTCCATGGTCAGCGAAGAGTGCGGATTGAACGATGCGCTGGAACTGGGCGGCGTCCAGGTGGTGGAAACCGATCTGGGTGAATATATCCTGCAACTCGCCCACGAGGCGCCCTCGCATATCGTCGCGCCTGTCGTGCACAAGAACAAGGAAGAGATATCTGACCTGTTCGCGGAAAAACACCAGTTACCGCGCAAGACCGGCATCGCCGAGCTGTGCCGCGAGGCGCGCGAAGTGCTTCGGCCGGCCTTTCTGAATGCGGACATGGGGATTTCCGGCGGCAACTTTCTGGTGGCGGAAACCGGCTCTGTGCTGATCGTCACCAATGAAGGCAATGGGCGGCTGGTGACCACCCTGCCGCGCGTGCATGTCGCGATCACCGGCATCGAAAAAGTGGTGCCGACGCTGGAAGACGTGACCACACTGGTACGACTGCTGCCCCGTTCCGCCACCGGACAGTCGATCACGAACTACGTGTCGATGCTGACCGGCACCAAAGACAACGCAGACCATGACGGCCCGGAACATTTTCACATCATCCTGCTCGACAATGGCCGCAGCAGCCTAGTCGGCGGCGAGATGCAGGAAATACTGCGCTGCATACGCTGTGGCGCGTGCATGAACCATTGCCCGGTGTACCAGAACATAGGC
>JBBRFZ010000022.1:0-26288 GCA_038241165.1 Burkholderiales bacterium
GTGTCAAACAGTCCATTGAGCCGTGCCAGCGCTTCGTTGACCAGCAGCCTGACCGCGCGCAGCGGGTGATCCATGGGCACGAAGTCTTCCAGCTTGCTTACCGTAAACAGGCTCTCTTGCATTGCATCCGTTCCGCGCATCGTTTAATCTCCAAAATTATGAACACGGTATCAATAACGATAGCCCCGCAAACCGCGTTGACTCGTAGGGGAATTTCAACAGTCTGCTAGCAGCCTGTCGGACTGAGAGATAAATTTGTCTTTAATCTTTTCCGATCCGGCGAGCATTTCTGCGATATTTTCATGATTCCCTATTTTCGAGTAACTGAATCGGCAATAAACCCAGGGGGTTACCCCACCAGCACGAACATTCTCTTCATGTTCCATGCCATCGCCACCAAATTCAACTCGCCTTTTGCATTTTCTAATCCTCGCAGCATGAATTGACGGAATCCAAGCACCGATTTGACGATGCCAATCACCGGTTCCACCGTGCATTTGCGTTGTGCGTAAATCGCCCGCCCTGCTTTTGTCTTGAGTGCGTGCCGCATCACTTCTACCTCCGTAGCACCAGCCGAAAGCGGAGGCGGTTCAGTGAAGCGCGCCATCGGATCGGGATGATGTGCTTCCCGGCTCACCGCGATCAGCGGTGTAATAGCATGTTTGCCACAGGCTTTGACGTTGGCCTCCGAGTAATAGCCAGTGTCGGCAACCAGTGTGATGGGCTTGCCCAGTACATCCGGCAAGGTCGCAAGCTGCTCCGGCATGGAGCTGATTTGTTGTTTGTCGTTGCTCGCCTGTACGGTGCCGGTCTTCACGATCAGCAGGCTATCCATGTCCACTGCAATCTGGCCGTTGTAGCGCAGCTCGAATCCGCCGCCCGCTGTTTTCATGATGCGTGACGCTTCGTCGGTGAGGTTGATTTGGTCTTTGTCTCGCGCGCCTTCTACGGGTGGAATAGGTTCTTTACCACGCGGGGACTTACCGCTATCAGCCGCTTTGGTTTCCCGCTTCGCCAGCTTGGCTTTGTATTCGGCTTGTTCCTGCGCAAAGCGTTCTTGCGCACCCGCTTCGATCTTGGATTTCGCAACTGCAATAGCTGTCAGACGATCTTCACGGCGGGCAATTTCATCTGGCAGGTTCATACCATCGGGTATCTTCTCGTTGTCCGCCGCTTCGGCCAGTGCCAGGAGTTTAGCGACCTCTTCTTTCAGTTGCGCTTCCAGTTTCTTGATATGGCCATAACTCAGGGCGCTGTGCCTGGTTGCGTTCGCTTTGATCTTGCTGCCGTCCAGCGCAACATTGCCAAGCTTGGCAACACCCAGCGCGCGCGCAATCAACAGTACCTGCACCATCAATCCTTCGATTTCTTTGAGGAAGCGTTTGCGAAAGGTGTTGAGTGTGTCATGGTCAGGATGTTCGCCTGCCGCTACAAACCGGAAGGCGACTGAGTCGTAGGTGGCATGCTCCAGCTTGCGGCTGGAGAACACGCCCGTGGCATAGCCATAAACCAGAACCGATAGCAGCAACGCTGGATGAAATGGGGCGCTTCCGGAGCCACGATAGGCGCGCTCCAAGGGCTTCAGGTTCAACTGATCCACGATTTCAACCACAAAGCGCGCGTGTGCTGTTCCGGTAGCCAATCGTTCATCGAAGGCGGGAATAGGTAATTGATGTCGCGTTTAATGGGTCTGAAATGGCTCATGGGTAATGAGATTAACATTATGATTTAATGTGAGTATTATACCATCTATTTGTGAGTTAAGTCCGACAGGCTGCTAGTAGTTTCATCAGTTCACCAGTGAGAGTTTCACGGGCGTACTCAAAGCCAACCATATCGCCATCAGCATGGATGGTCGCGGACGGGCGCTGGATAACATCTTCGTCGAACGGCTATGGCGCAGTGTGAAATACGAAGACGTGTATTTGAAAGGCTACAGCAACCCGATGGAGTTGATGATTGGAATGACAGAATACTTTGTGTTTTACAATGACGAACGGCCGCATCAATCATTAGGCAACCGAACACCGACAGAAGTGTATGTGACAAGAAGCAACGGCGGCGCAAGGATCGTAGACAAATTCAGCAAGTAATGAGGCAGCGTCATGCAGCTGTGTGAAGGACCGACAGACCAGCTTAATCTAGACTGATTTCTGTCTTGACGGATGGGCCCACTGTATTACTTTGGTCTTGCCAAAGAGCTTTTTTCCATCGTGCCGGAACTACGCTAGTCTGGAATATCGGGTTCGACAAGTTTCGCGAGTTGCGCAAGCGACTCCTGCCAACCGAGATAACACATTTCGACCGGAATGACTTCCCGTAGTCCTGCTTGAGTAATTTCCACTTCGGTGCCGCAAGACACCTGCTTTAACGAGACGGTAACCCGAATTTCGCCGGGCAGGTTCGGATCATCGAATTTGTCTGTGTACCGGATTAGTTTACCGGGCACCAGTTCTTGATATTCTCCGCCGAATGAATGCCCTTGTCCGGTCGAGAAGTTCTCGAACGACATTTTGAAGGCGCCCCCGACTCTGGCATCCATCTGCTGGACTGTGCAGGTGAAACCATACAGCGGTAGCCACTTGGCCATTGCCGCGGCGTCCAGAAACGCGCGGTAAACTTTCTCCGACTTTGCTTTGAACACGCGATGAAGTCTGACAGTTCCTGTTGCCATAGTCATGTCTCCTTTCCGGTTTACTTGCTCATTGTGATGTCGAGGATGATTCCGATCATGTGCAGCGTCCGGTCGTCCAAAGAAGCTGGCCTGATCTTTATTTGGTCATGCTAGCGAGGATATAATTGTAGCGCAAGCGATCAGTCAGCCCGCTCAAGTATCCCGGCTGTGTTACCCTGCTCACCCATGAAAAACTTGTCGATTCATCTCGCAACACTGTTCGCCACCGCGTGGGTCGGCGCTCTCTGGGCGGTGGGCTATCTGGCCGTACCGGTACTGTTTTTCGGTCAGCCGGACCGGCAGTTGGCGGGTATCCTGGCCGGGCAGATGTTCACGCTGGTGAACTATCTAGGCTTGGGCTGCGGCGTCTACCTGCTGGCCTGGGAATTCGGCTCGTCCGGGCGCGCATCGTTGCGGCATGCGCTGTTCAAAATCGTTGCGGTGATGCTACTGATCACGGTGGCGCTGCAGTTCGGCTTCCAGCCGGTGATGAACGGCCTCAAGGCGCAGGCCCTGCCGCTGGATGTGATGCACAGTGCATATGCAAGCCAATTCGGCATGCTGCACGGGATATCCAGCATTTTCTATTTGATACAAAGTCTGCTTGGCATTTTTCTGGTGATTAAATCACGCCGGGCTTGATAATCAAAAAAAGAGCCGTATCAGCGGCTCTTTTTTATTCATGCGGTGAGATTTCAAAAAAGCTTTGGTCACATCTTCGACTACTTTCTTCGCATCGCCGAAGCTCATCATGGTTTTGTCCAGATGGAACAGGTTGTTGTCCAACCCCGCAAAATTCGTCGAAATCGAAATTTTGATCACAAAAATGATTCGCGCTTCTTGTGTGCTCAAAAGTTAGGCATGTCCTGGATCGCGTAACCTTGGCAAAGTATTTCCGGGCAGTACACAACGACGCCATAAATCAAAACGGGAGTCATATCGTATAGACATGACTCCCGTTCAACGAACAATATCTACTTTGTTACGATTTCAACGCAACTAACACTTCTTCCAGCATCTTCTTGGCATCGCCGAACAACATGCGGTTGTTCTCTTTATAGAAAAGCGGATTGTCAATGCCTGCATAGCCGGTAGCCATACTGCGCTTCATCATGATCGAGGTCTTGCCCTTCCATACTTCCAGAACCGGCATGCCGGCGATGGGACTATTCGGATCTTCCTGCGCCGCAGGATTCACGATATCGTTGGCACCGATCACCATGGTGACGTCGGTATCCGGGAAATCCTCGTTGATCTCATCCATTTCCATGACGATGTCGTAAGGCACCTTCGCTTCGGCAAGCAGCACGTTCATGTGACCCGGCATGCGGCCTGCCACCGGATGGATGCCGAAGCGCACGTTGACGCCCTTGTCGCGCAGGAACCGGGTGATTTCATACACCGTGTGCTGTGCCTGCGCCACTGCCATACCATAACCGGGAACGATGATCACGCTCTTGGCTTCGCGCAGTAATTCTGCTGTCTCGACCGCACTGATAGACACGACTTCGCCAGCCGGCTGTACTCCGCCGCTGGTAGCAGACGCCTTGCCGCCACCCGTACCAAAACCGCCGGCAATCACGCTGAAGAAGTTGCGGTTCATTGCGCGACACATGATGTAGGAAAGGATGGCGCCGGAAGAACCCACCAGCGCGCCTGTGACGATCAGCAAGTCGTTATTCAGCATGAAACCGGTTGCGGCTGCAGCCCAACCGGAGTAGCTGTTGAGCATGGATATCACGACCGGCATGTCGGCACCACCGATGGCCATCACCATGTGAATTCCGAACAATAGCGCAATCACGGTCATCACGGTGAGCGCCAGCATCCCCGCGCTTACCGACCCGGCATGCACGAAAACTACACCAAAATAGATGACGACCAGCAGGCCAGCCAGGTTCATGAAGTGGCGGCCCGGCAGCAACAAGGGCTTGCCGCCAATCTTTGCAGAGAGTTTGCCGAAGGCAATGAGGGAGCCGGAAAAAGTGATGGCGCCAATCAGGATACCGACATAAATCTCGAGCTCGTGGATGGCTTTCTCGGCGCTGTTCAAGTGGGCCGCGGCCACAGGATCAATGTAATTCGCGAATCCGACCAGGCAGGCAGCCAAACCGACCAAGCTGTGCATCAGCGCAACCAGTTCCGGCATTTGTGTCATCTTGACCGTACGTGCAGCGATCATACCAATACTGCCACCAGCCAGCATGGCAACAATAATCCACGGAAGTCCGGCCATCGAAACCCTGGGGCCGAACACTGTTGCCAGCACGGCGATGATCATGCCGATCATGCCGTAGAAATTACCGCGACGAGAAGACTCCGGGCTGGAGAGGCCGCCGAGGCTCAGAATGAACAGAATAATTGCGCCGATATAAGCGGCGGTAGACAAACTTGCAGACAACATAATGGTTTCCCTTATTTACGGAACATCGACAGCATGCGCTGGGTAACGGCGAAACCACCCAACATGTTGATCGCAGTGAGCGCAATGCCCAGCATCGCGAGCCATCGTATCCAGCCATCCGGCCTGTCCATGACACTGCCCAGCAGCGAGAGCGGCGGGGCAATCTGCACCAGCGCACCGATGGCGATGATACTGCTGATGGCATTGGTGACGCTCATCAGCGGCGTATGCAAAGCGGGCGTGACGTTCCATACCACCATGTAGCCGATGAAACAGGCAAGCACGAAAACGGTGAAATGGCCAAGAAAGGCCGCGGGTGCATTGGCGCCAATCAGCCAGAACAGCGCCGCACCGATACCGAAGAAGACCGCCAGCTTGGTGCCCGACATCGGCGCACTCGGCTTACCATGCGCGGGTGGCGGCGTAACAGGCTTGGACGCAGCAGGCTTGGTCGCTGCGGCAGGCAGTTTGGGCGGGGGTGCCGGCCAGGTGATCTCGCCTTCCTTGATCACCGTCAGGCCGCGAATGGCATCATCTTCCATATTGACGTTGATGATGCCGTCCTTGGTCTTGCACAATTCTTCAGTCAGGCGGAACAAGTTGGTCGAGTACAGCGTGGAAGACTGCCTGGCCAAACGACTGTTCAGATCGGTGTAACCGACAATAGTCACACCGTGCTTCACCACCACCTGACCGGGTTCGGTCAGTTCGCAATTTCCGCCCCTCTCGGCCGCCATATCAACGATGACACTGCCCGGCTTCATGCTCTGCACCATCTCGGCTGTGATCAGCCTGGGCGCGGGCTTGCCGGGGATCAGCGCGGTGGTGATGATGATGTCCACTTCCCTGGCCTGCTTGGCGTACATCTCGCGTTGTGCCTGCAGGAAGCCCTCGCTCATCACCTTGGCGTAGCCACCGCCGCCGCCGCCTTCTTCTTCATAATCGACCTTCACGAACTCGCCGCCCAGTGACTTGACCTGGTCGGCCACTTCGGCACGCGTATCGTTGGCGCGCACGATGGCACCCAAGCCGACAGCGGTGCCGATTGCCGCGAGACCAGCCACACCGGCACCGGCGATAAAAACCTTGGCCGGCGGCACTTTACCTGCCGCCGTGATCTGACCATTGAAGAAGCGACCAAAGACGTTGGCGGCCTCGATAACCGCGCGGTACCCGGCAACGCCAGCCTGAGAGGTCAGCGCGTCCATCTTCTGAGCACGGCTCAGCATGCGTGGAAGGCAGTCGATAGCCAGCACGGTCGCCTTCTTCGCAGCCAGTTGTTTCATCAGTTCCGGGTTTTGTGCAGGCCAGATGAACCCAATCAGGGTACCGCCTTCGCGCATCATCTCAACCTCGGCGCTCGTCGGGACGGTCACCTTTAAAACGACGTCGGACTCAGCCCACAACTTTGCTGCACCCTCGATGATGTCTGCACCGGCAGCGCGATAGGTATCGTCACTGAAATTTGCACCATTACCCGCACCAGATTCCACTGAAACATTAAATCCAATCTTGATCAGTTTCTCAACAACATCGGGCACAGTGGCAACGCGCTTTTCACCTGTCGTCGTTTCGGCAGGAATGCCTATCCGCATGAGCCTCTCCTTATTTGTGAATTATTGAACGCCTGGCCCGAGACTTCACCAACAAGCGTATTTTTGAGGAAGGGATTATACCTGCACTACCCGGATAAAGACTACACGGCGTCTGTTATACCCGTAATAACTCATACGATTAGCGGCTCTGTACCGATCAGGAGAAGCTAGAAAAATTCAGGAAAACCAGCGCAGGAAGGCGGCAGAACCCAGGGCGATAACGCCCAAAATCAACAATGCGCGCCATACCAGCAGTTGCCTGGCCAAGGTCCATCCTGCATTCAGCCTGAGATAGGCGACCGCCAAAACGAATCCGGAAGCCGCGCAGCCTATTTTGATCAGCAGCGCATCGACGGCTATGCCGTGTATATCCGGCAGATGGCCTTCAAAATAATAGGTTGTAATGCCGAACAGCGCCCCACTAGCTGCCTGAATCGCCCAAGCCACAGCAGCGAACAGCGCAAGCCGATGCTGAACCGCTGTATCGCTGCGCACCAACCCTGCATCTCCGCACAATAACCAGAGAGCCGCCGCGGCAGTGCCTACAACGGTTGCAGCACCGAAGTTATGAATTACCTGTATGAGTGCATAAATTAGATTCTGCACGCCCTGCTTATTTGGCCGTGACTGTCACAGAAGCCTGTACTCCGGTCAAAGCATGGCTGACCGTTGCCTCTTTAATTACTATAGTGTGCTTTCCAGCAGACAAGTCAGGCAAATCAATGCTGCACGGGCAATGGCTGGCATCGCGAAAGACGATTGGATTCTGGTCGTCAACGTATATATGCACGTGATTGCCAGTGGGGCCCAAATGAACATCGAATGTCAGCTTGTTGCCGCTGCCACTACCCACCATCGCACCGTTTGCCGGAGAAGTGATGGAAATAGAACCTGCATCTGCTGCTAAAACGGGACTTGCCAAAGCTACCAGGACAAAACCAAAGAACAAACTGATGAGACGTTTCATGACATTCTCCTTGATTGAAATAAACACGAGTAATCTGGTCAACTACAAAACGAATTCAGCACTTTATTCGGAAAAAAGTCAAGCCAGAACTATCCTGCACAGAACTTACCCACAAGATGACTCGAGTCCGGGACAGTCAAACGGATTCATGCTTTCATCCGCGAAGCGATCACACATCTCCGTTATAATTCCGCGACAAATTAACGCTGCACTTACACCATGCCCGCTATCCGGCTGCTCCCCGAACTGCTCATCAACCAAATCGCCGCAGGCGAGGTCATCGAACGGCCTGCTGCCGCCCTGAAAGAGTTGCTGGAAAACAGTCTGGATGCCGGTGCGACGGATATTTCGGTGCAACTGGATGGCGGCGGCATCAAGCTGATGCGCGTCCGCGACAACGGCAAAGGCATGTCAAAAGATGAACTGCCGCTGGCACTCATGCGCCACGCTACCAGCAAGATCGCCTCACTGGATGATCTGCAGCAGGTCGCCAGCATGGGTTTTCGCGGCGAAGCCCTGGCGAGCATGGCGGCAGTTTCCCAACTTGCCCTCGCCAGCCGAACCGAATCGGACACCCACGGATGGAAAGTGGAAGCAATCGACGGACGACTCAGTGCACCCGTCCCGGCCAGCCATGCGCAGGGCACCACGGTCGAAATTCGCGAAATATATTTCAATACCCCGGCACGGCGCAAATTCCTGAAATCCGAATCGACAGAGTTCGCCTGGTGCGAGGAAGCCTTCAAACGCATCGCATTGTCGCGCCCCGATGCCGGTTTCTCGCTACAGCACAACGGACGCACGATCTGGCAATTGTCCGCCCTGCAGGGTGAACAAGCCGCGCTGAAACGCGTTGCAGCACTGCTCGGTGACGAGTTCGGACAGGCCGCCGTGCCGGTCTCACGCAGTGTGGCGAATCTTTCGTTGCAAGGCCTCGCGGCTCTGCCCGCCTATTCGCGCGCCAGCCGTGATGCGCAATATTTTTTCGTTAATGGCCGCTTCGTGCGCGACAAAGTCGCCAGCCACGCGCTGAGACAGGCCTATCAGGACATCCTGCACCACCAGCGCCATCCGGCCTTCGTGCTGTTTCTCGAACTGCCGCCCGAGCAAGTCGATGTGAACGTCCATCCCGCCAAAAGCGAGGTGCGTTTCCGCGAAAGCCAGGGGATACATCAATTCATATTCCACACCCTGCAACAGGCACTCGCAATTCCGGCCAGTGGCCAGGACAGCGGCGCACCTGCATCCATACAGCCGGCGCTGTTTGTTCCAACCCAACACAACATCGGACTGGGTATCGCGCAGACCGGCGATGCTTATCAAGTATGGAAAGCGTTCGCGGGCGACGGGGAATGGCCGGATCGCAATGCCGCGCAAAATATTGATGGGGATGCATCCCTTCCCCAATCCATGGCGCACGATCCGGGTAGCCATGTCATTCCGCCTCTCGGCTTCGCACTCGCGCAACTCTCCGGCGTTTATGTCCTGGCGCAAAATGCACAGGGATTGATCGTGGTGGACATGCACGCCGCGCACGAGCGCATCGTGTATGAAAAGCTCAAGACCTCGCTGGATGCCGAACAGATCGCCACACAACCGCTGCTGATCCCGGTCAGCTTTTATGCCGATGCGCTGGAAGTCGCCACAGTGGAAGCCGAACAGGATGCGCTAGCCAAACTTGGCTTCGACATCGCGCCGCTCTCACCGAATACGCTGGCGGTGCGCGCCATGCCGGTCATGCTCAAACAATCCGAAGCAGAAGCCGCCGCGCATGACGTGATCGACGAATTGCGCGAATTCGGCGCGAGCCGCGCGATGACCGAACGTCGCGACGAACTGCTCTCCACTCTTGCCTGCCACGGTGCAGTGCGCGCCAACCGTATTCTGAGCATCACCGAGATGAATGCGCTGCTGCGCGAGATGGAACAGACCGAACGTTCCGGCCAGTGTAATCATGGTCGCCCGACCTGGTTTCAGTTGAGTATGAACGATCTGGACAAAATGTTTATGCGGGGGCAATGAAAAGCAAGGTGCAAGGGGCAAGGCACAAGACGCAAGATTTGCCCCAGGCAATATTTCTAATGGGCCCCACCGCCAGCGGCAAGACTGGCGTCGCGGTGGAACTGGCGCAACGACTGCCGGTGGAACTGATCAGCGTGGATTCGGCGCTGGTATATCGCGACATGGATATCGGTACCGCCAAGCCGGATGCAGCCACTATAGCCCGCGCACCGCATCACCTGATCGACATCATGGACCCGACCGAGGCTTACTCAGCCGCCGCGTTCCGCCACGATGCACTGCGACTGATGGCGGACATCACACAGCGCGGCAAAATTCCGTTGCTGGTCGGCGGCACCATGTTGTACTTCAAGGCGCTGCGGGAAGGCCTCAACGACCTGCCCCAATCCGACCCTGTAGTGCGCGCAGCGCTCGATGCCGAGATTGCGCAGCACGGCATCGAACACCTGCATAAGCAACTCGCCGAAGTGGATGCCGAAACCGCAGCGCGTCTGAAGCCTACCGACACGCAACGTATCCAGCGCGCGATGGAGATCTACCGCCTCACCGGACAACCGATGTCCGTCCTGATTGACGAACAGCAAAATGCCGAACTGCCCTACCGCATCACCTCCATCGCACTGGTCCCCGGCGACCGTACCCAACTCCATGCCCGCATTGCCACCCGCTTCAAGGCTATGCTCGAACAGGGATTGCTGGACGAACTGCGCAGGCTGCGCGAAAAATATCCGCTGCATCCCAATATGACTGCCATGCGCTGTGTCGGCTATCGGCAGGCATGGCGATTCATGGAAGGTGGAATCGATAATGTCCAACTTCTGGAAACCAGCCTCGCCGCGACACGGCAACTGGCGAAACGCCAGCTCACCTGGCTGAGATCGATGCCGGAAAATATTGAGTTGGATTGTCTTGCACCGGATTTGGCAAACAGAGTTCTTGATACACTTGAAAAGAATATTTAGTTTCTTCAAGCGCAAAACTTTCCGAGTGCCCCATTCAAGGCAGCCCTTCACCGAAAATCTCTAAGTCTATTTTGAATGATTGACCATATAGGAGACGGCGTTGACAATGTCCTGATCGCTACATGTATTGCAATCCCCTCGCGCAGGCATATTGCGGTAACCCAGGAAGGCATGGTCCGTCAACTTGGATTCGCCCTGCTCGATGCGTCCCGACCACGCCGCCCTGTCGCCGATTTTGGGTGCACCCATTCTCCCCGTGCCATGACAAAACTTGCAGGCATGGTTAAAGACCATTTCCCCGGCCTTGACGTCGGCTACAGCCGCAGCCAAATTCGGCGACAACATCCCCACAACAAGAATTAATGCTGTAATGATTTCTTTCATACCAAACCTCGTTTTAAAAATTACATTGCTATTAACTTTGGCTCATTAAGCGGATAGTCGGAATTGATTATAAACGGCAACTTACTGCTTCCGGAATATCCACATACAATAGTTCCGCCGGAACCACTTCATTCCCACAGATACCACGGAGGCAGACAATGACCACGCTACGCGCCATCCAGTCCGACATCACCCAACTCAATGTTGACGCCATCGTCAACGCCTCAAACTCATCGCTGCTGGACGGGAGCGGCGTGAACGGCGCGATCCATCGCGCGGCGGGACCCGAATTGTTGCGGGAATGCCGCACACTGGGTGGTTGTCCGACCGGACAGGCCCGGCTCACATATGGTTATCAGTTGCGCGCCAAGTTCGTCATTCATGCAGTGGGACCGGTGTGGCATGGCGGGACTCAAGGCGAGGCGGAGCTGCTCGCATCGTGTTACCGGGTAAGCCTGTCCCTCGCCGCCGCAAATCAGCTTACCGGCATCGCCTTTCCCTGCATCAGCACCGGCGTCTACGGCTATCCGCCGGAACAGGCTGCAGAGGTGGCAATCACAACGGTGCGCGAATTCATTCGCTTGCCCTCTTCACTGTGCGAGGTAATCTTTTGTTGCTATTCGAAGAGTGACCTCGCGCTTTACCAATTGCTCCTCGGAAACACGGAAGGCGGCTGACCGCCGGATCATTCTGCGGCATAATGCACGCCTATTTTTGAAAGTCAGGTGTTATGAAAATCGCCATTGCCGGTACCGGTTACGTAGGTCTTTCCAACGCTGTACTGCTTGCCCAACACAATGAGGTGGTGGCAATCGACATCGTTCCTGAAAAGGTGGAAATGCTTAACCGCAAGCAGTCGACCATTGAAGATGCCGAGATTGAGGATTATCTGACCCACCGGATCCTCAACCTTAAAGCAACCCTGGACAAACACGAAGCCTATGCCGGTGCGGACTATGTCATCATCGCCACGCCGACAGACTACGACCCGGTGACCAATTACTTTAACACCCGCTCGATCGAGTCGGTCATTCAGGATGTCATGAGCATCAACCCACAGGCCGTGATGGTGATCAAATCGACCATTCCCGTCGAGTATACCGTCAAAGCCCGTGCCAAATTCAATTGCAGCAATCTGATTTTCTCACCGGAGTTTTTGCGCGAGGGCCGTGCGCTGTATGACAATCTGCATCCCTCACGCATCGTCGTCGGCGAACGTTCAAAGCGCGCCGAGACCTTTGCCAATCTGCTCAAGCAGGGCGCGATCAAGCAAGATATTCCCACCCTGTTTACCGACTCGACCGAGGCAGAGGCGGTCAAACTGTTTGCCAATACCTACCTCGCCATGCGCGTGGCCTTTTTTAACGAACTCGACACCTATGCGGCCACTCACGGGCTGGATACCAAACAGATTATCCAGGGGGTAAGTCTCGATCCGCGCATCGGCGATCACTACAACAATCCCTCGTTCGGTTACGGCGGCTACTGCCTGCCCAAAGACACAAAACAAATGCTCGCCAATTATCAAGATGTCCCGCAAAACCTGATCCATGCCATTGTTGAGTCAAATACCACGCGCAAGGATTTCATCGCGGCAAGTATCGTCAAGCGCAATCCGAAGATCGTCGGAATTCATCGCCTGGTCATGAAGAGCGGATCTGACAACTTCCGCTCTTCGAGCATCCAGGGCATCATGAAACGCATCAAGGCCAAGGGTATCGAGGTCATTGTTTATGAACCTGCGCTTAAAGAGCCGGAGTTTTTCCACTCCAGAGTGGTGAATGACCTGGCGCAGTTCAAGAAGGAGTCCGATGTCATCGTCGCCAATCGGATTACTGACGACATTCTGGACGTAACAGACAAGATTTACAGTCGTGATTTGTTTGGTAAGGATTAATTGCTTATATTTCGCGGAATGGTTATGCAAAGCTATTCCATCCTGCCGGTAGAAAATCAGTCGCCCTGACTCGCCAGCCTGCCGACCCGCCCTTCCACTTCGCGCATCACAACCTCATGATGCGGTAATGCAGCCACATCCAGACCGTCCAGGTATTGCTGCATGGACATCAGTTCATAGCCCTGCGCCTGCCAGCCCTGCAGCAGCTTTTCGAAAATCGGTAGCCATTTTCCGCCTTCCAGTTCGGCATGCAGCGTGTAAACGTGGCCGGTGGGTGATGGTTCTGCGGTGAGCTTCAGGATGTGTTCTGCAATGTTGTCCAGCGTAATGCCATCGCGGTTCATCAACTCGTCCAGCGTCGGTAACGTGGTGGGCAATTGCGGACAGGCGACGATCTCTGCCTGCCAGGTAGGAATAAAGGGATGTGTACCGCGCGTGTCTGAACTGTATTTGAAACCCAGTTGCTGCATCATCCGTAACGCATGTCGATTCATCTGCCAGCCGGCTGCGGCATGGGCGTGCGGCGCCTCGCCGAATATTTCGGTATAGCGGTCTACCGCAAGCTGCAGTTCCCGTCTGGTCCACTCGGCATCCTTGCCGGCGACATAATCCTGCCAGCGGATATGGTCGTAACAGTGGATGCCGACTTCAAAACCTGCCACTTTCACCATGCGCATGATGTCCGCGCATTTCTTGCCTATGTCCGGCGCGGGCAGCAGCGTCCCATACAACAGGGTCTTGATGCCGTAGTGTTCCACCACGGAAGTGCGCGAAACCTTGCCGATAAAGCCGGGACGAAACACGCGTTTGATGGCACGCCCGGTGTGATCCGGGCCGAGCGAGAAGAAAAAAGTGGCCTGCGCGTTATAGCGCTGCAACACTTCAACCAGACGCGGCACTCCTTCGCGCGTACCACGATAAGTGTCCACATCTATTTTCAGCGCGAGTTGCTTCGCCATACCTATTCCAATTCTATTTCGAAGGTCAAACAAGGCGGCGACGAATGAACGACGCCGACAGTGCCGTGAGCACGGCTAGGAGTGAGTGAGGAAGCCAACGCAGTTTCACCGATGAAATTGGATTGGAATTAGTCTACCAGGCCGCGCGCTTCCGCCACCTGACCGCGATACGCGTCGAATATATTGCGCAGCGTGTCAGCCATGTTGATAGTCGGCTTCCAGTCCAGTTCCTCGCAGGTGTTGGTGATCTTCGGCACACGGTTCTGGACGTCCTGGTAACCCTTGCCGTAATAGGCCGCGGAAGTCGTCTCGACTATCTTTACCTTCTGTGCAGACTCGCCGTACTCGGCATATTCTTTCGCCAGCTTCAGCATCATGTGGGCCAGGTCGCGGATCGCGTAATTGTTGGTCGGGTTGCCGATGTTATAGATCTTGCCGGTGGCGATGCCGTTCTTGTTATCGATGATCTTCATCAGCGCCGAGATACCGTCGTCGATGTATGTGAAAGCGCGTTTCTGGTGACCGCCGTCCACCAGGCTGATGTTCTCGCCGCGCACGATGTGGCCGAGGAATTGCGTGACCACGCGCGAGCTGCCTTCCTTCGGCGTGTGGATCGAATCCAGGCCGGCACCTATCCAGTTGAACGGACGGAACAGCGTGAAGTTCAAGCCTTCCATGCCGTAGCCCCAGATCACGCGGTCCATCAACTGCTTGGAGCAGGAATAGATCCAGCGCGGCTTGTTGATCGGACCGCAAATCAGTTCTGAGTTCTCCGGGTCGAATTCCTCATCATGGCACATGCCGTACACTTCCGAAGTGGACGGGAATACCAGATGCTTGCCGTACTTGACCGAAGCGCGAACGATGGGAAGATTGGCCTCGAAGTCCAGCTCGAACACGCGCAGCGGCTGCTTCACATAGGTGGAGGGCGTGGCGATCGCAACCAGCGGCAGGATCACATCGCATTTCTTGACGTGATACTCGACCCACTCCCTGTTGATGGTGATGTCGCCCTCGAAAAAATGGAAGCGCGGCTTGCCGATCAGGTCGCTGATGCGATCAGTGCTCATATCCATCCCGTACACTTCCCAATCGGTCGTGGCGAGGATGCGGTTGGAAAGATGGTGACCGATAAATCCGTTCACGCCGAGTATCAGTACTTTTTTCATTTTATTTCCTTAACAATTAAATTCAAATTTTTGCGTGCCAAATCTTGCCGCGAATTCTGCCGCGTTCATGGCAATGCCGCCCAACTCGAAGCGTACCACGCGCAACACACCCTGCCCGCAGCTCGCATAAGCCTTGCCGTCCCTGACATAGAATGTTTTTTTATCTTCGGTTGCCGAGTCCTTTATGACCAGCGTTTGCAGAATACGCATCGGTCTTCCTATCAGTTGCGTGGTCGCGCCCGGATAAGGCGGTGTCACAGCGCGCACCAGGTTATGTATCTCCTGTGCCGACTGCGACCAGTCGATGACCCCGTCGTCAGCGCTACGGCCACCAAAATACCCGCCCTTGCTCAGATCCTGCCGCACCGCCTGTGCGCGTCCGGCCAGCAGGTTGGGCAGGCAGGCATTCAGCGCCATCTCCGCGGCCACCGTCACTTTCTGGAACACTTGCAATGCGGTATCGTTGGGCAATATTGGCACGGACTGCTGCGCCACGATATCGCCGTTGTCCGGCTTTTCGGTCATGTAATGCAAGGTGCTGCCGGTGACGGATTCGCCGTAAATGATCGCCCAATTCACCGGCACGCGGCCGCGGTATTTCGGCAGCAGCGAACCGTGCATGTTCAATGCGCCTTGCCTGGGTATCTCCAGCAACTCGGGCTTGAGCATTTGGCGATAATAAAATGAAAATATGAAATCCGGCTTGAGGTCCCGTATCTTCGCAATCACTTCCGATGTATTGGGGTTGTCTGGTGTGATGGTCGGAATATCATGCAGTGCTGCCAGCTCCGCGACGCTGTCGAACCAGATGGTTTCTTTGGGGTTGTCGCGGTGCGTGACCACAAGCGCAACATCCACGCCGTGGGCCAGCAGCACGTTCAGACAGCGGACGCCTACATTGTGATACGCAAAAACGACTGCCCTGCTCATCGAGCATTTCCCGGAAACAAATCATATGCGTCCTGCTCGTCGTGTCCGCACCGCGGCTGCGCCCACCGTGTCCCGGCGCATACACCTACATTGTGATACGCAAAAACGACAGCTCTGCTCATGACTTTATTCTCATTCCTGCCTGTCCGAAAACAGGGAAGGATATGCGGTATCTTCGGCCGTCGCGACCCTCTCCGGTTTCCTGCCGGCCTCGGGTGAGGAAAACGGATTCGGCTCACCGGCTACTTTGGCAACACGCGGCGCCCTGGGCTTTCTCGCCTTCGGGCTTTCCTGTTTTTCCAGAACGGCTTCGACCAGGTAACGCGGCCTGTGCCGCACCTGCTGGTAAATGCGGCCGATGTATTCGCCGAGCAGGCCGATGCCGAACAGCGTGATGCCGATCAGGAAAAACGCAATGGCAAACAGCGTAAACACTCCCTGCACTTCAGGACCGATGATCAAACGGCGCAAGAATAGAAATATCACAAAAAATCCGGACAACACCGAAATGGCAATGCCCAGCATGGAAAACAGTTGCAACGGTACCAGCGAAAAACTGGTCATCAGGTCGAAGTTAAGGCGGATCAGGCTGTACAGGGAATACTTGGATTCCCCCGCTGCGCGCTCTTCGTGCCCCACCACCACCTCGGTCGGGTTGCGCGCAAAGCTGTAAGCCAGCGCAGGGATGAAGGTGTTCACCTCCTTGCAACTGTTGATCGCATCGATGATGCCTCTGTCATAGGCGCGGAACATGCAGCCCTGATCGGTCATCTTGATGCGCGTGATGCGTTCACGCAGCCCGTTCATCGCCCGCGAAGCAACATGCCGCCACCAACTGTCGCTGCGCTGGCGGCGGATCGAGCCGACGTAATCGTGTCCCTCGTCCATCTTCGCCAGCAACAGGCCGGTGTCTTCAGGAGGATTCTGCAAATCGGCGTCGAGCGTGACGATGCGCTTCCCCCTGCAATGTTCGAAGGCCGCCATGATCGCCATGTGCTGGCCGAAATTACCGTTGAACAGGATTACCCGTGTTACGTCGGGACGCTTTTGGAACTGCTCGCGCAAGATCGCGGCGGAACGGTCGCGGCTCCCGTCGTTAACAAACAGCACCTCGTAGGAAACGCTCAGCGCATCCAGCGCTGGATACAAACGGTCGAACAGGGTCTGCAAACCCTGCTCTTCGTTATAGACGGGGATGACGACGGAAAGTTGTGGTGTGCTCATAAGGGCGGCATTTTACAGTATGAGGGCGTGGTAAGTGAAATCGGGATTATGTAGGATGGGTTGACGAAGGATACCCATCAAAGAAAACGATGGGTAGCTTTGCATAGCCATCTGACTAGCCTGTCAAAAAACGACAGCCAAGTCATTGGTTATCGCTAAGCTCCTCCCCTACCACGCTAGCCATTTTGTGCACTCTCATATGCTTGGTGAAGAGCAACAAGGGTATCTTGGAGCAATGTACGAGCAGCGATCTTGTCAACCGGGCGCTGCCCGTGTATCGACGCATTTCCCTCTTTTCGGATAACGTGCAATTGTCCGCGCAAATTGGCTCCTCGGACACACCGATTGCAGAACTTGTCGATCAGTTCGTTCAGCCGGACCTCTTTTCTATTGTAGAAATCAGCGGGGAGCACGCCCGTTTTGACAACAAGATCGCGCATCGCGATTTCAAGAATTGTACGACTAAGCGAGCATACTGCTCTGTATTGCTGAAACGCGTAACAATGACGAGCCTCGTCCACGAACCCGACGAGCGTTGAAGGAAGGCAACCGGTTGCAAGAACAACCGACCCTATTTCATACAAGCCTTCAACAAACTCGAAATGGCTAAACCATGAATAAAATAGTTCAGGGCCTAATTCCTCGATCTCTTGCACTGTAAGAGCACTGTCGAAAAGAGTATCAATTCGAGTTCCAGACAGCGCTTCCTCCACAGGTAAAAGTTGCCCCAAACTGACTCTCTGAAGTAGCCAGCGCACGTTCTGGTCCGCGATATCGGGTAATGAATTGACCGGAGCGTTCATTAACGCAACCCGTGTACGGGTTTTTGTCTCGTTGAATTCGATGATCAGCTGGGATAATGCTTCCGGATTCCACTCAACAACTGCCTTGACGATTAGCCGACCAAGCTCGTTGAGCCTGTCGGCATTTGCGACAACATCAACGCTGGGTGACTCAACGGCCATTGGAGACGAACCTCCGCCTGCCTGCGGCATAACGAAGCTGTAGAAAAAGTATCATCATTTTGTGAACCGACATCAGAAGCTACTCAAGGCAAAATCAAAGTGTTGAAATACTTCTCCGCCATTGCAGGGTCAATCTTACGCAAAGTCTGATAAATTTCCAAAACTTTATCTCGCTGGCCTTGCCTATAATAGGTTATGCCCAAGTTATACCAGCAGTCTGCATAATCTGGCTTGATACGCAACGCTTCACGATAAGCCAAAATCGCTTGGTCGTGTTTTTTGAGGTGCGCATATGCTACGCCCAGATTATTCCAAGCATCTTCATAATCAGGCTTGATACGTAAAGCTTCACGTAAAGCTAGAATCGCTTGGTCATCTTGATTAAGGTCCTCATAGGAAGACCCCAGATTATTCCATACTCCGACATCCTCCGGTTTGATGCGTAATGACTCTCGGAGGGACTTAATCACTTGGTCGTATTGTTTGAGATCATGGTAGGTGTCGCCTAGGTTATTCCAAGTATTTGCAAGCTCCGGATTGATACGCAGGGCCTCCTGATAGGCCAGAATCGCTTGGTCGTATTGCTTGAGCTTGTTATAAGCATAGCCCAAGTTGTTCCAAGCATCGGCGAGCTCCGGATTGATACGCAGAGCCTCCCGGTCGGCCAGAATCGCTTGGTCGTATTGCTTGAGGCCGTCGTAGGCAACGCCTATGTCAAACCATGCGTTAGCGCTTTCCGGATCGATTTTCGTCCACTGCTGGGAGAGCGCTAACAGGTCAGGCCATTCCTCCTTTTGTACAAGGGCAGCGGTGCGATTAATCCAATCCAGTCCACCATTTTTAGCCGCTTCTGATGCGGCCTGCGCCCGTTTTGGCAGCTCAGCTATCCAGTCCACCGGCAGGGCAAAGTTGAGATTCTGGCCTTCGATAATCTGGAATGAGGTGATGCCGATCAATCGTCCCTGATCGTCGAACAGCCCGCCGCCGCTGGAGCCGGGAGAAATTGCGGCGGAGGTCTGGATGTATTGCGAGCCTTCATACGGGCGCAGACTGGAGATAAGCCCTTCGCTCAAGGTCAGTTCCAATCCCTCTGGTGCGCCGATGGCATAAACGCGCTGGCCGACCCGGAGTTTTTTGGCTGTGCCCAAGGTGACGGGCGTGGCTTGCAAATCGGGTACGCTCAACTGGCATAGGTCGCGGTCGGGGTCGGCATATTGCAGCGTGGCTTTGAAGGTTTTGCCGGATCGCCGCACTTGCAGGTGTTTACCCATTTTCGCCACATGGCAGTTGGTAATTACCTGCCCCGCGCCAATTACCGCACCGCTGCCCAGCCCGATGGATTTTCCCTTGGCATCGAAGATGTCCACTACCACGACAGAGGGCGACACCTGCACGAAGATTTGTTCAGGGGTTTTGGCGACGGCAGTGGATGAAAGCAAAGCAAGTATGAAGCCCGCTGCGATTACAGGACGAAAATATTTTGACGTCATGGCTCCCCCTTAAAAAGTCCGCGTAGCATAACCTCCGCCAACAGCTGCGCACAAAGCGAAAACATTATACACAGGCGGCCATGCCTCCCCCATGCCAACCTATCATTCCAATTTCATTTCGAAGGTGAAACAAGGCGGCAACAAGCGAACGACGAAGACAGTACATTTAGTACGGCTATAACCAGCGTTGGCTATCGTTGTCAGATAGCCTAGTCGAATGGCTAGTTGTTTCATCAGGAGTGAGCGAGAAAGTCAACGCCGTGTAACCGATGAGATGGAATTTGAATCAGTACACCTCGTCATGGCTGCCGATATCAAGCAGGATGATTTCCTTTTCGGAAACCATCAGGGTCAGGGTAATCCGGTAACTATAAGTGAGGCTGACGGCATAACATCCGGCGAGCTTGCCGCTCAAGGCGTGCAACTCCAGACGAGGTTGGAATGGATCTTTTTGTAGGTCGCCGAGTACTTTGGCAAAGCGTGGCCGCAGGTCGGGATGTTTCTTGAAAAATTTGCGCGCTTGCCGAATAAATTGCAGCGGCGTAACGATGACATACATTTGGGTGCTTCTAAAAATTCAGAGTTCGCCCAAATGCCCCACAAGGGGACACCGATCCGCTACGGGCGAAAGCAACCCGTGCGGAGTCGTCAGCAAGATGCGGAAAAAATTTCGCAGCGCCGCATATGGATAATATGTAAGCAAGAAATTTTTTCTGCAACGCAGCAGTTGGAATGAAATCTGGATTTTTAGAGGTACCCATTACGCCGTCTCGTCTGCGTCCAGGGCTTTCAACAGATCGGCGGCAGTCTTGAATTTCTTGACCTTCCTGCTTTTAACATCCTCCAGCGATGCGCGAACACGGGTGTAGTGCGCCTCCTTTTCCGCCACGATCAGATCCTGATAACGCTCCTCGGAAAGCACCACATACTGCGGCTGGTTATTCCTGATTACATGCAGATCGCCTTTGGCAATCAACTCATCCACTGCGGCAATGCCGCGCCGTTTAATTTCCTGGGCAGGTATGGCATTCATAATAGAACTCCTTTAAGTACCGATTTAAGTACTTGAACTATACCCGCCCGGGTACGGAATAGCAAACCAACATTCCCTTGCTATCCCTTCTTCAACACCTCGCGCATCGCAGCGCAGGTGCGCTCGACATCCGCTTCGTTCATCGCATAGAACATCGGCAATGAGACGATCTGCCTGCCGATGCGCTCGGCAACCGGAAACATGCCTTCCCTGAATCCCAGTGCGCGATACAACTTGAACAGGTGGATAGGCGCGTAGTGGAATCCGATGCCGATGTTATGTGCCTTCATTTTTTCCATGAACTCGGGACGGGTGATGCGCTCCGGCAGCACGACCTGGAAAAGATGCCAGTTGGTACTCTCGAACTCCTTTGGCGGCAGTTGCGCGCCGGTCTGCTGCCCGAAATCCTTGCCTAGTGTCGTGAAATAATGCCTGGCGAGCTTGCGCCGCTGCGCGGTGATGTCGTTCAATTTCGCAAACTGTCCCAGACCGATAGCGGCGGTGACGTCGGTCATGTTGAATTTACCGCCCAGCACATCCACCTCAATGCCGTCCCAGCCGCTGCGCGTCACTCCCTGCAAGCGGTACTTTTCCGCGAGCAATGCTTCTGTTTCATTGTTCAGCACCAAGCAGCCACCCTCGGAAGTGGTGATGTTCTTGTTCGCCTGAAAACTGAACGAGACAAAATCGCCGAACGAACCGATGGGCTTGCCTTTCCAGCTCGAGCCAATGGCTTGCGCGGCATCCTCGATCACGCGCAGCTTGTGCTTTTCCGCGATCGCATACAAGCGGTCCATGTCCACCGGCCTGCCGGCCAGAAACACGGGGATGACTGCTCTGGTGCGCGACGTGATCGCCGCTTCCAGTTTGTCCAGATCGATGTTGCGCGTAACCGGATCGATGTCGGCAAACACCGGTGTCGCGCCGACTTCCAGAATCACGCTCGCGGTGGCCACCCACGAGATCGGCGTAGTGATGACCTCGTCACCAGCGCCTATGCCCGCAATGCGAAGCGCGATCTCCATCGTGCAGGTGCCGGAATTGAAGGTGCGCACCGGACGCCCACCGAAATAGGCGGAAAGCTGTTTCTCGAATTCCTGCACCTTGGGGCCGCTGGTGATCCAGCCGGAACGCAGCACCTCACCGACCGCAGTGATCGTGGCCTCGTCTATGGCGGGTTTGGAAAATGGTAGAAAAGTATTATTCATTTTTTATAGGAACACCTCTAAAAATTCAAATTTCGAGCTAGGCAAGGCGCGAACAAAAAATTGCGACGCGGCATATTTGTAATATGTAAGGAGTGATTTTTTGTGAGCAACGCAGCATAGCGACAAAAGTTGGATTTTTATGCTCGGGAGATGATGATGACACCAAGAATAATAACGCCCATGCCGACCAGTTTGGTGGAACTGAAAGGTTCTCCAAGCAGATAATAAGCAGCGATTGCATTCACGACATAAGCCATCGACAGCATCGGAAACGCGATGCTGACCGGCACACGGGACAGCGCAAGTATCCAGATCACCACGCTCAGCGCATAGCAGCACAGCGCGACGATGATGTGCCACTCGGTGGCCAGTTTCAGACCTATGGGCAGTATATTCGCCGCGCTGAATTCGAAATGTCCGATTGCGTTGGTGCCGGATTTCATCAGTACCTGCGCGGCGGCATTGAGCATCACGCCGGTAAAGATCAGGGCAAAGCTGACCATATTCATATAACGCTCCCGAGAATCGTCATGGCTTGCTTACCACGATGTATTGTGGATCTTCATAGATTATCTTCATCACAAAACCCATTTGTTTGAGTCGCTGGTATGTAGCCACAGGCATGATCGCCAGTGCATCCTTCTTTGCCTGCCAGACCTTTGCGAAACTGGGATAGTCGGGAATATAACGGTCGGGCTCCCGCATGATACCGAATGCCATCTCATCCTGAAACTGCACCAGCGTAAAAGTACGCTTCAGGTAGAACGGCAGGGTCTGTTCATACATATCCACCGAATAGAACGGTTCATCGGCATGGACGTAGGGGCGTATCGCCTCGGCGATGTAGTACCCGGAACGCTCCTTTGCAATGGTGTTGTAGCCGGATGTGCCGATTTGCCCGGCCAGCAGCGTGCTCAACCCAAGCACCAGCACTGCGGCAAACTTGGTGTTTTTGACCGCTTGCGTACGGCGCAGCAAAACCATTGCGGCAATCACACCGATCACCCAGACCAGCGCTGCAGCGGTCAGCCACCAGGCATAGGCGCTGTATCCCTGCAGTTGCAACGGCGTGTCCGCGAGGTTGGCGGTAAAAGGTGCAAATCCCAGCCCCAGCAGGGTCAGCGGCAACATCGGTGCGATAAGCCAGAACAATCTGCGCGTATTCATTTCGACCAGTTGTTTGCCCATCAGCAGCGCCAGCGCCGGAAACATCGGCAGCAGATATGACGGCAGCTTGGAATCCGAGATGGTAAAAAACACATAGATGAAAACTGTCCATACCAGCAAAAAGCGCGCGGGATTGAAAGCCTTGCCCCCCGCATCATCGACTGGCACCCTGCTGCTGCGCCAAGTTTTGATCAGGGTGTCGAACATCAGCACCGTCCACGGCAGCGCACCGAGCAGCAGGATCGGGACGAAATAGTACCAGGGCTGGTATCGCCCGAGATCCCTGGTGGTAAAGCGCGTGTAGTGTTCGTAGATGAAAAACTTCTGGAAGAATTCCGGGTTGGCTTTCATCACCAGATAGAACCACGGTGCGGTGACCAGCAGGAACACTGCCAGGCCGGTCAGCCAGTGCATGCGCTTGAACACCGTGAAATCGCGCTGCACCAATGCATAGAGAAACAGCGCCGCGCCGGGCAGCACGATCCCCATCAGTCCCTTGCTCAGCACCGCCAATCCCAGCGCAGCCCAGGCCAGCAGCATCCAGCGCCCGCGATGGATTTCTCCCTCCTGTTGGGCAATCAACAATCCGGCGATACCCAGCGTGATGAAGAACGTAACGCCCATGTCCAGCGTGTTGATGTGGCCCATCAACACATAGAGCAAGGTGCCGCTCAGCAGCACCGCGGCATAGCCGGCCGCCTCACGCCCGAACAGGCGCAAGCCGGCAAACCACACCAGCAGGATGCCGGCAAAGCCGGTCAACGCTGTCCACAGCCGCGATGTCCATTGATGCTGCCCGAACACCTCGTAGGCAATGGCGGTCGCCCAGTATTGCAGCGGCGGCTTTTCGAAATACTTGAGGTCGTTCAGGCGCGGCGTGACCCAGTTGCCGCTGACCACCATTTCGCGCGGTATCTCGGCATAACGCCCCTCGTCGGGTTTGATCAGCTTGCGATATTCGAGATTGGAGAACCAAACCAGCGCAAGCGCGATCACCAGCCACCAGATACGCCGGGTCGAGATCGGGTTCATGGTTGCTGCAAAGTCCAGCCGGCACGCAGCTCCTGTGCAGCGCGAAATATGCTTTCCAACTGTGCGGCATCGCCTTCTGCAAGCGCCTTGCTCATAAGTTTCAACTCTTCGATATAGACTTGCAGTTCCTTCAGCAGCATTTCGCGATTCGCCATGGAGATGTCGCGCCACATTTCCGGGCTGCTGGCGGCGATGCGGGTGAAATCGCGAAAACCGCTGGCGGCAAAGGAAAGCAGAACCTCGCGATTCGCACGTTGCGCGATATCATGCACCAGTGCGAACGACAGAAGATGGGGTAAATGGCTGACCACGGCGAACACTTCATCATGCTCGGCCGGTGTCATCTGGCTCACCATGGCACCGCACATTTCCCAGGCGCGACGCACGCGATCGACCGATACGGCACTATTTTCAGGCAGCGGGGTCAGCACCACCTTTTTCCACTGGAACAGATCGGATCGGGCGGCGACCGCGCCACTCGTCTCGGCTCCGGCAATTGGATGAGCGGGAACAAATTGCACCACCTTTCCACCCAATTGCGCGTAAGCCTCGCGCACCACGTCGCTCTTGGTGCTGCCGGCATCGGTGATGATGGTTTGCGGTCCGAGGTGTGGTGCGATGCGTGCCATCAGTTCCGTCATCTGCCCAACCGGGGTCGCCAGCATGACCAGGTCGGCATCGGCGACTTCCGCTGCCATATTCTTGCCGATGTGGTCGATGATGCCGAGTTGTTTTGCACGAACCAGTGTCTGCTCACTACGGCCGAAGCCCACCAGCGTTTCCACCTCATGCGCTTTGCGCAATGCCAGCGCGAACGATCCACCGATCAGTCCAACACCGAAGATGACCACTTTTTTGAACAGTGGTTGTTTAGTCATGATTGATCCCACTCTGAATAATACTCAGGCCAATCGCCTGAACCACAGGCAAGCCATTGATCATGAGCCACCCCGGCGGGGAGACGGATTTTAAAGTGTGCGGCCAATTACTTTCGCTATTCCGCCCAGCGTGCCCATCAAATTTTTCAGTTCTTGCGGTGTCAGCGCCTGATCGGCATCGCACCATGCATCGCAGGGACTCGGATGCATCTCTATCAGCAGGCCGTCCGCACCCGCGGCGATCGCGGCTTGCGACAATGCCGGCACCATCCAGGCCTTGCCGCCCGCATGAGACGGATCGACGATCACCGGCAAATGGGTTTCCTTTTTCAGAACCGGGATCGCGGTCACGTCCAGCACGTTACGGTAATAGGTTTCGAAAGTGCGGATGCCGCGCTCGCAGAAAATGATATTGTGGTTGCCGCCGGCCGCGATGTATTCCGCCGACATCAGCCACTCGGAAATGGTCGCCGACATGCCACGCTTGAGGATGACCGGCTTGTTGATGTGCCCGACTTCCTTGAGCAGGTCGAAGTTCTGCATGTTGCGCGTACCGATCTGGATCACGTCCACATCTTTTTTCATGAAGGTGTCGAGCTGGCGCACATCCATCAGCTCTGTGACGATGGGCAGTTTGTGGGGTTTCGCCGCTTTAAGGAACATATCAAGTCCTTCCACGCCCTTGCCCTGGAAGGTGTAGGGGCTGGTGCGCGGCTTGAACGCACCGCCGCGCATCAACCGGCAACCCGCCTCATGCACGAACTTCGCCGACAGATCCATCTGTTCCTGGGTCTCCACCGAGCACGGTCCCGCGATAACCTGGATCTGATTTCCGCCCAGCTTGATGCCGCCGATATCGATGACGGTATTTTCCCTGTGCGATTCGCGCGACACGATCTTGTATTGTTTGGCGATGTGCATCGCCGACTCCACGCCGGGCAACGGCGTGAACATTTCCTCGGTCAGCGACCTTTCATCGCCGATCGCGCCGATCACGGTGCGCTCGATGCCGCGCGAGATGTTTGCTTTCAATCCGGCGCTTTCGAGCCTGCTGACCACTGCACCGACCTGTTCATCGGTGACGTCTCTTCCCATTACGATAATCATTTACTTCTCTCCAATGATCTGATTTAACGCAGACAAAAATTTTTCGTTCTCTGAATCCAGTCCGATGCTGACGCGCAAATAATCAGGCATCGCATAATTGGCGATCGGTCGCACGATCACGCCCGACTCCAGCAGGCGGCGATAAATGTGCCTCGCATCTTTTATTTTGAAGCTGATGAAATTGCCGAAGGATGGAATGTATTCCAGCCCCAGCTTGACCA
>JBBRFZ010000023.1:0-25832 GCA_038241165.1 Burkholderiales bacterium
CACGCCAACAGCACCAACCAGACCCTGGACCGCATCATCAACTTCTTCCCGGAGGAACGGCGCAACCAGTTGCTGATGGACCTGTCTGCCAACCTGCGCGCGCTGGTATCGCAACGGCTGGTGCGCACCATGGACGGCAAGGGTCGCAGGGCCGCCATCGAAATCCTGCTAAACACCCCGACCATCGCCGACAGGATTTTCAAGGGCGAATTCAACGAGATCAAAAGCATCATGGAAAAGTCGCGCGAACTCGGTATGCGCACCTTCGACTGGTCATTGTTCGAGCTGTATAACGATGGCCAGATATCCTACGAAGAAGCAATACGCAATGCCGATTCGGCGAACGAACTGCGCCTGAATATCAAGCTCAAGAGCAAGCGCGGCGAGCCGGGCTCGACAACGATGGAAATGAAGAGTCTGACCCTGAACGAATACAAGAGCCCGGAGGAACTGGAAGCGGAAAGGAAAGTCGAATTGGCCGCACAGGAAGTAAAGAAGCGCCAGTTCGAAGCCGAACAGCTCGCCAAGCTGCAGCAGGAAATGAATCAACTGGAACAGACTCAGGCGGAGAAGTCGCAGTCGCCGGCTCCCCCGCAGCAAAATATACGGTTGGTGATCGAGTAGCCGGGCGTAACAATGCGTTCCCGTCGTTATCCATGCGCCGGGAGCCATTCGATACGAGCGTATATGCGATGACAAGCCCTGATGCGGCTTGTTATCATGCACAAGTTGAACAGTAATATTCAGAGGGTAGTTAATGGGGCACGAAATCAGCCAATTCGATATTCATGATCGCCAGTTGCTGGCAGGCATGCCGCAACCGAGTGCGGGCATTGTGACGGACGTCGGCGAGGCGAAGATCACACACACGATTTTTGGCAGGGCAAAGGTCCGGGTGGTCCGTGTACAGGACAGGAAGCGCCGTGTATGGCTGCTGGCAATTTTGATAGTGACGGCAACCGCTGCCGCAGCCTGGCAGGGATGGATCATTTCCCGGAAAAATGAATATGTCGCCCCGCCTGTCTCGTTAAGTGAACGGATACTGGTCAGTGCGCCTGTTTTCCTGCCTGCACATATTATCCCCGACCCGCATCCTTCAAGGCGGAGATCGGAATCTTTGATACAAACAGAAATCGACGGCCTGCTATCCGGCCCGTTGCCGCGGCACCCACCGGGATGGAAACCCCCCGCGAAGCCTGTTACGGCCAAACCTTCGATGGCAAACCAGGCCCCAGCCACAGCTCAAGCTCAGACCACAGCCCAAATCCAGGTCCCTGCTCAGACCCGGACGACTCCACAACCTGCGACAACTGTACCGGCCGCCGCTGTCCCGATTGCCAATCCCCTGGTCAAGAGAGAAGCTTCCATACCATCACCCGCAGGCAGCGTTCCGCACCCGGTCAGCGCGCAAGATTAACGAACGACAAACGCCGTACTTTTGCCCTGACCCGGCCAGATATGCAACCCGAATTCGGCCGGATACCGGATAATATCCCCGCAGATGGCGGATCAGGCCATTGCCAGACGTAGGCTGTAGTTGTGCGGTTTGCATGCCGAAAGCATCACAGAACTTTTTTGTGGCCACAATGAGGTACGCGATGTCCAAACCAGACAAGACGACAATCAAGATGCGCGCCTATGCCAACAAGGCTGTGGGAGATGATGTGCAAAGCAATCTCAGCGAAGATCAGAACAATGCTCTGGAGCTGTCAAAGAGGACTGCCCAGCTTCAGGAAGAAAAGGACAAGTCGCTCGAACACTTGAAAGTGATCGAGCTTCTGCAGGAAAGTCTGAGGCAGGAACAGGCAAGAACATCAGAAATGGCAAAGACGTTGGCCGGACTGGAAGCACAGTTGAAAGAACATGCCGAGCAGGAAGGCAACGCCAGAAAAGTGGAGGAACTGGAGGCCAGAGTCAAGGAGTTATCCGAATTGCTCGGCAAGATCTCGGGTATCGCCACCCAGGGGAAAACCGGCTAACAGCGGCATTCCATCCTTGTGTTTCGCGCCGCCCGGTTAGGCACTTTCGGTTACTCATTTCAAGTTCAACATCACTTCATCAATTCGCTTAATGCATTGATCAGGCTATCCACATCCTGTTCGTTCACATGCAGATGCGGTGCAAAGCGCAATGAGTCGCCGCGCTGGCTGATATGGATGTTCCTGGACTTGAGCCCGGCGACCAGATCCCCCGTGTAAGTCTCCGGCAATCTTGCGCCGAACATGTGCGGGCAGCGCTGCCCCTCGCCCGGCAGACGGCATCCCAGTTGTTCAAGATGCAGCGCGATCTTCGCATTGATGACAGAGAGCGAAGCGGCGATGTTTTCCACTCCCCACATTTTGATCTGCTCCAGCGCGGCGACAGCACCGGGCAGGATGGTGGGGGTGCATGTCTCGCCCACGTCGAAGCGGCGCGCACCGGGCATGTAGGTATCGGAATACTTCGTCGGCGCGGTGACATCCCGGGCGTTGTCTCGCGCCAGCCAGGTCTCTTCCAGGGGTCGTGCATCGCGCCAGCGTTCCGACACATACAGCAGGCCGAAACCGTATGGACACAACAACCACTTGTAACCCGCCGCCACCAGAAAATCCGGCTGTATCTCCGCGAAGGAAAAGGGCATGGCGCCCAACGTTTGTGTCGCATCCACCACCAGGATGCTGCCCGCCGCGCGGCATGCCTCACTGATCAGGTGCAGATCGATATATGCCCCGTTCGTCCAATGGCAGGACGATACCGCGACCACTCTTGTCCTCGCGTCAATATTTTCCAGGATTGCCTGTGTCCAGTTGCCGTCCGCAGGTGTCGGTACCGTGACCAGAATCGCACCGGTTTCCTGTGCCGTCCTGCGCCAGGACAGCAGGACGCTGGGAAACTCGCCCTCGATCACCAGAATGCGGTCGCCCGCTTCAAGGTACGGCTCAACCGCACGCGCCGCTGTGCTCAGGCCATAACTCGCGGCGGGCACCACCGCATAACCATCTGCATCGCCGCCGAAAATCTCCGCCGACAGGCTGCGTATCGTTTCCGCATCGTCAAAGAAACTCTGTGCGGTTCGCTCCCAGGGATAACTCTTGCTGAGCACACCCGCGTGTAAGCGCTTCTGCGATTCGTTCAACTGCGGCGAGCTGGACGCGCAATTGAAATAACCGACGTCGTCGAGGATGTCGAACAAATGACGCTGGGAGGGGAGGATCGGCATGATAGTCTAGCCCGACATAACGATAGAGTCGGGATTGTAGCCCAAGGAAATATTCTTTCCCCGATACCTTGGCTTCAATCACGGCAACCAGTGGAACCGGGAGCATGAAATGAAAACCGGGGCCGCCCGCACGGAGCGGATAACTAGAAACGCAATTCCAGCGCACCGCAAAGAAAACGCATGATCGGCTCGGCCTGTTTGAAACGTTCTGCGACCAGGTTGCGGAAATTTCCGGACGTTACATTGGCCTTGCTTAATCGCGCGAGTCCGATGAAATCCTTGCGCTTCATGTCTTCAACGAGCGGATGATCCTTTGCGAAACCACGCGGTGCGTTGGCAAGCGCATCGCCGACCAGCTCGAAATGTTCGTTGAAGTGAATGTCGTCACGCACCTTCATCCATGCCTTGCCATTCTTTGTAATGTCCTCGCGTATCTTGAACAGCGCGTCCGCATCGGGACGCCACAGTCCGACGGCGACGAAACACTCGCCGGGCTCAATGTGAACGTAATAGCCCGGCGCATGGATGTCCTTGCCGACCTCATGGCGAAACTGGATGCCGATGTTGGTTTTGTACGGCGTCTTGTCGCGGCCGAAGCGCGTGTCGCGCTGCACCCGCATCAGCGACCCGCCCACCTTCTTCGGCAACGCGCGGAAATGCGGCGAGATCACGGGCAGCTCGTTCCCCATGTCGCGGATGAAATCCAGCGCGGGTGTGCGCACCAGGTCCTCGTAATCCTGTTTGTGCTCCGCAAACCACTCGCGGGTGTTGTTCTCGGCAAGCGATGAAAGGAAGGCGAAGGTCTGTTTGGTGAAGTAACGTCCAGCCAGGGTCATAGCCCAACCATTGTGGCGACCGGATCGAGATTGCGCACCATCTGCAACAGCTCCATCCCCTCGATCGCCTCCGGGTCGTATTTAACCATCAGCGCATGGCTATGCGGGTGATGGCTGAATTCTGCACAATCTACCCCAACATGGCTTTCCAGCAATTTTGTCACTTTCGTTTTATCCTGCACACCGAGTTCCGGATGTACATGGATTATCAAATCTGCAGTGTTCATGATTGTCTCCTTATAGGAAAGAATGGGCACATATGCCACACCCATGCGAATTATTGTATGCCTGTCGCGCGGAGATAAAAATAGATAATTGCAGTAGGGGTTTTGTGAGCGGGATATAAATCCGGACCTGTCCACTTTAATTGCTGTGGTGAGGTAACGACAGGTCATATATCCATGCAACGCCAGTAGCGAGAATGTGTTCATTAACCACGGTTTTGGCGCTATCATTCAGCCAGTTCACGTAAGGAGCTCATCACATGCAAACGCGCAAGCCCATCAATATCCCCGTCGTTTCAGCTACCCCGCAAGAAGAGACCTCAACCGGCAGCAGTTGTTCAGGCAAGGACATGGTCGCGCTGATGGTGCTGGGCGACAGCATGGAGCCTGAGTTCGTCGAAGGCGAGATACTGGTCATCGAGCCGGATTTGCGCGCGATGGACGGCTCGTACGTGATCGGCTGGCTGAACGAGGAATACATCTTCCGGCAGCTCCAGCGCGATGAACAGGGCGGCTGGCGATTGCACGCGCTCAACCCTGCCTATCCCGATGCGGCCATCTCCGGTCTGGAAGATATCCGGGGCGTGGTCACCCACAAGAAGAAGCCCGGCTCGCGCAAGTCCGTCAAATTCTACGTGGATGATCATCCCGGTGACACAACCGCTCTACAGCGCAATTGAAATTTCATAGAGTGGCTGAACGCTCAGTACGCTGAGCAGATAGGCAAAAACAAATGGGAAGCTGACCATTTTAGCTAACAAGCCAGAGTCAACTTCGCCGGGGGTAGCCCGGCAGCTAGTTACTTTCTTTTGCTTCGCCAAAATAAAGTAACCAAAGAAAAGGCGACCCCGGTTTGCCGCCGCTACGCGGTACCCTGCGTTGCTCGACTGGTCAGGCGGCTGCGGAACTCGCGCTACGCGCTCAGACAGTCCTCGCCGAAATTCCCTGACCAGCCTCCGCTACTCAGCGGCGCACAGGGGGTGAGAAAAACTGTAACTTCGAAATACATGGTGGGCACATTGTGCCCACCAGAATTGCTTAGCAATTTACCTATAGCCAAGGGGGATGATGAAATTCAATCGATTTCGGGTTTGAGACTTGATTCATTATCTTGATGGCGTGTTTATATGCTGACTTATGAGTGTTAGAAAGCAGCCCTAACTCATTCACAAAATCGTTTAGTTGGTAGATACCGTCTTCCCAGTCAAATGATTTTTGCATAATTTAACTGGTAAGGCTGTTGTGTTTTAAGCACACCGAAGCACAGGTGTACCAGCTTACGCATCGCCGCACCCAATGCTGACATCTTGGACCTTCCCCTTGCGAGCAGTCGTTCATAAAGCGCTTTGACATGCGGATTGCATTGCGTGGCAACCACCGCCGCCATATACAGTATCCCACGGACTCGTGCGGGGCCAGCCTTCGACATAACCAACGACTTGGCTGGCGTCTTTTGACAGCCTAGTCGGATGGCTAGTAGTTCCATCAGGCGTGCCCGCCCCAACACGGAACTACCTGATTGCCGCTCCACCGGGACCAAACCCAGGTAAGCCGCCACTTGCTCGGCGGATTCAAAGTGATGCGCATGCATCACCGCCAACAAATTGTTTCCCACACGCTTGCCAACAGCGGGAATGCTGGTCAACAACGCCATATCCCGCTTCAAGTCTGGATGATGGTCGATATGATCGTCAATCGCCCGTTGCAGCCGTTTCAACTCTGCTTCGAGAAATCCGATAGAAGTCGTGATTGATTGAACAATCAAAGGTGGCGTGTCGGTAGCTTCAGCCTTCACTTGACGGTTGCGCTCACGGCGCAAGTCTTCTGCCACGGCATCACGGCGCGCTAACAACGCTTGCAGGATACGAGCTTCATGCGGTGGTGGCTGCCAAGGCGCAGGCTTGAGCAATGCGCCGTAGCGCGCCAGCACCGCACTGTCCACACCGTCTGTCTTGGTGCGCACTGCCAGACCACGACCGAAGTCCTTGACCTGGGCAGGATTGATAATCGACACCGTCACGCCCGCATCCGTCAAAACAATGGCAGCCTGCTCGTGATACACGCCGGTCACCTCCATCACCACCTGTAAATCAGCGGTAGCTATGTTTTGTTTGGCTGCCCATTCCAACAAAGCAACAACACCCGCTTTGGAATTGGGCACGGCCTTGGTCTTACGTTTACTGCCTGTCTCATCAAGCAACAGACAGCAATCCAACTTCGCTTTAGCGACATCCATACCGAGATGAAACATGATATAACCTCCTTGTCAGTTAAGCCGATCACGCCCACTTGCCTTGTTCATACAGGGTTTGCCCCTTGGATACCGTTCAGTGTCTGTGCTGGCGTGTAAGGTGAGACAGAGGGCTTGATCTACGAAGCAAGGTCAAAGCCTTAAGGTTGGGTACAAGCTTCCTCCGTCTCATGTGGTGGTAGCTAACCACCACGGGTGGAAAGATACAAGGTTGGGTTGAACGTAGTGATACCCAACAATTGCAAACGATGGGTATCGCGTTGCTCAACCCATCCTACGCTTGCTACGAAACTTACCCTACGTGGTTCACGGTATCAAGTGATAGTGGGTAAGCCTATTGCTCCGGTATACGAATTTCCGCGTGATCCGAATGATATTAATACAACCTTCTTTAATTCGGTGTCTGGATAGTAAATAAGGCGGTCATCACCTAATCGGCATCGCCAAAGTCCAGCAAGGTCTCCAGATAAAGGCTTGATCGTATCCCCAGACACTTCAGTTGGTGCGGCTGCGATCTTTTTAAGTGCTTCGAGAATACGTCCCCGTTTCTTAAGATCAACTTTTGAGATTGACTTTACAAATTCATGTGAAAAACCAATATACCAATCAGATGCAGCACGGCTAAATAGAATTTGAAGTTCTGGATTGTAATCTTCATCAAGATGACGGTGCGCCAAGTTGAGTGAACGGTAAATCTCTGGGGGAATATTTAAGTCCCAGTACTTTGTCAGAATATCTTCAAAATTTGATAGGTTAGTAAAAGTGATAATACATTCCTCACCATATTTTGCGATTTTATTCAGACGCAGTTGTTCTTCCGATGTTAATGAAGGAATTGGTGGTGTCAAAAATTGAATAAAGTTTGTCTTTCAGTGAAGTGGGGGTGCTGTCGGAGTTGGTTTTATCAGCGGCAATGCCGTCTGCCTTGTCATGCTCAGAACGCAGAAAAGCATCTGGAGCAAAAAGAATCATAAGCGGCCACAGAAATATTGTAGCTACAAACAATAAAAAAATATTGCTGCGTACGAACACGCCATGCAATAGGAGGGCACTGGCAAAGAAGATGCCTACGATAAAGTATGAAATCAGATATTGCATGAATTAACGAGATAAAATGTGCCCGAGATAAAAGGCTCGAATTTATTTTTGGCGTTCATAAAAACACCGCCGCCGAAACATTGAACCGCTTTGCCAGCGCCTTCACCTGACGCGTATTGAGTTCGCGCTTGCCGTTCAGGATGGCGGAGACGATGCTTTGCCCACCCAGTTCTTCGGTGAGATCGGCCTGCTTGAGGTTGTGTTCTTCCATCAGGTGGGCCAGCACTACAGCAGGCGAAGCATCGGGTAGCTTATGGTGTTGCGCCTCCCAGGCTTCGACTTCCTTGGTGAGCAGGTCGAGTAGGGCATCAGGCGGTGCGAGTCGTTGGCGCCGATGAGGTTGAGCAGTTCGTCCATGACTTGCACGCGGCGTTTGTAGTCGCGCGCGCTGGTGATAGCTCCGAGCGGCACGAGTTTGTTAAGCCCTTGCCATGCGGTTTGCAGGGATGTGATGTCGAGAGGGCGTTCGGCGACAGTACTCATTTCATTTGCTCATTTTGCGTGATTTGTTAGGACTCCAAATGCACCGGAGTCGAATAGTTTTGCCTATCTATCCACCATACGATTAGCGCTTTTGATTTTCTTCCCCTGATCGAGGGAACCCGAAGAGCGGTAAACCGGGGGCGATTTCTTTTGGTTACATTTCCTGGTAAGACAAGAGATGTAACATGCTGTCGTACTACCCCCGGCGGTTTTGCTATAACAATTAATGTTCCAGATTCGGATTGTCTTTGAATTTCTGCTCATGTCCGCTGTTGCCATTCTGCCGGATTGCGCGCGCTGTGGAATATCGCCAGCACGACGATGTGTTGATCTCGTTCGCGGAAATAGATGCAATAAGGAAATCGGCGAACGACGGCTTTACGCATATCGCGATAGAGCATCGGGAATTGTTCGGGTGAATTGGCGATGTGTTGAATCAGGCGTTGGATTTCGGCGAGGAATTACATGCCGAGGCCGGGACGTTCTTTTTCGTACCAGTCGCCTGCCTTGTCGAACTCAAGACGCACCTGTTTACGAAAAACGACTTGGCGCATCAGCGCTGCCAGCGGGATTGAGCTTCTGCTTTGATTGTTTCCCAGGTGACGGTGTCGTTTGGCGATGCGTCATCTTCGGTCAGGCGATGATCCAGTTCGGCTTTTTCCGCCGTGGTGGGCGGCTGCAAGCCCGCTTCGGCGGCAACCGAATCCCAGATGTCTTGCGCCAGTGCGATGCGATCTTCAACGCTCATGCTGTCTATGCCTAATGCGTGCAGTGCTTGTCCCATGCTGTTCTCCTAGGTTACCAGTGGATATTACACCAGCTTCTTCAACTGATACAGCTTCTCCAGCGCTTCCTTCGGACTCAAATCATCCGGCTGCACATCGCGCAATGCGCTTAACAACGGGTGCTCTCCCGGCTCTGGAGACTCTGGCACAGTAGTAAATAAATCGCCCTGTGGATTCTGTGCGGCACTCTGTTGTTCCAGTCTAACCAGTTGTTTCTTTGCGCTGCGGATTACGCTGTTCGGCACGCCGGCGAGCGCAGCGACTTGCAGGCCGTAGCTCTGGCTGGCAGCGCCTTCGTTGACGCTGTGCAGGAACACGATGCTGTGCTGGTGTTCGATCGCGGTCAGGTGAACGTTGGCGAGTTGCGTGAATTCTTCGGCGAGGCGGGTGAGCTCGAAATAGTGTGTCGCGAACAGTGTGTAGCTGCGGTTGTTATCCAGCAGGTGACGCGCGATCGCGTAGGCAAGCGCGAGGCCGTCGAAGGTACTCGTGCCGCGCCCGATTTCGTCCACCAGCACCAGGCTTTTGTCGGTGGCGTTGTGCAGGATGTTGGCGGCTTCGGTCATCTCGACCATGAAGGTGGAGCGTCCGCTGGCGAGGTCGTCCGATGCGCCGATGCGGGTGAAGATATGGTCGATCTCGCCGAGCACCGCACTTTGCGCCGGTACGAAGCAGCCGACATGGGCGAGCAGCGTGATCAGAGCGACCTGGCGCATGTACGTGGACTTGCCGCCCATGTTCGGGCCGGTGATCAGCAGCATGCGGCGCTTCTCGTTGAGCGTGGTGTCGTTCGGCGTGAAGGTATCGACTTGCGCTTCAACCACGGGATGCCGACCCTGCGTGATGCTGATCTGCGCTTCATCGGAAAATTGCGGCGCGCTGAAATTCAGTGTGGTGGCGCGTTCCGAGAATGTCGCGAGCACGTCCAGCTCGGCGATCGCGGCGGCGATGCGCTGCAATGCCGGAATGTGCGGAGCGAGCTGATCCAGCAACTGCTCGTAGAGATATTTTTCACGCGCCAGTGCGCGCTCGTTCGCGGACAGCGCCTTGTCCTCGAAGGTCTTCAGTTCGGGCGTGATGTAGCGTTCGGCATTTTTCAGTGTCTGGCGGCGGCGGTAATCGTCCGGCACATTGACGCTTTGCGCCAGGCTCACCTCGATATAAAAACCGTGCACGCGGTTGTATTCCACCTTCAGCGTGGCGATGCCGGTGCGAGCGCGCTCCCTCGCTTCCAGCGCCAGCAGAAAATCGCCGCAGTTGGTCTGGATACCGCGCAGTTCGTCCAGATCGGTGTCGTAGCCGTCGGCGATCACGCCGCCTTCGCGCAGCACCGAGGAAGGTTCGGCTTTCAACATCTTCTTGAGCAGTTCGACCAATTCATTCTCCGTTCGTGCTGAGCTTGTCGAAGCATGGGCGGTCACACCGGCCTGCACGTCGCTGTGCGACGATCCTTCGACTAGCTCAGGACGAACGGTCAAGTTGAGAGCATCGGCCAGCGTTTTTATCAGCGGCGCATCGCAGGCGAGCAGCGTGCCATGCGTCTGCGGCAGTTGTGCCAATGTGTCGCGCAAACCTGACAGGTCGCGCGGTCTTGCGCTGCGCAACGCGATGCGCGCGGTGATGCGTTCCACATCGACGCTGGGCTTGAGTTGTTCGTGCAACTTGAGGTGCAGTTCGCCAAGTTTGTCCACCGCATCCAGACGTTCCCGCAGGATGTTCCGGTCACGCAGCGGATGATGCAACCAGTGGTGCAGCATCCGGCTGCCCATGTTGGTCGCGCAGTTGTCGAGCTGCGAAAGCAGGGTAGGGGACGCTTCGCCGCGCAGGGTCTGGGTGATTTCCAGGTTGCGCCGCGTCGCGGCATCCATACGCACGTACTGGTCGGCGTTGTATACCTGCATGCCGCGCACATGCGCGATGCTCTGTCCCTGTGTGAGTCTGGCGTAGCCGAGCAACGCACCTGCGGCCTCGATGCCGACAGTGAAATCGTCGCAGCCGAAGCCGGCCAGATCGAGCGTGGCGAATTGCTGGCATAGCGCGCGCCGTGACGTTTCGAGATCGAAATGCCAATCGGGCAGCGATTTGAGAACGGCATGATTGTTCGCCTGCACGCTGTTGTTTTCCGCATGCAGTATCTCGGAAGGTTGCAGGCGTTCGAGTTCGGCGGGAAGCTCGGAGGCGGAGGTTTCAGTAACGACAAACTGGCCGGAAGCGAGATTGAGCCAGGCGAGGCCCACTTCATTCCGGCGCTGGTGTACTGCCAGCAACAAGCTGTCACGCTTTTCTTCCAGCAGTGCGGAGTCGGTGACGGTGCCGGGCGTGACGATGCGCACCACCTTGCGTTCGACCGGGCCTTTGCTGGCGGCGGGGTCGCCGATCTGTTCGCATATCGCCACCGATTCGCCCATTTTTACCAGACGAGCGAGGTATTGCTCTGCAGCGTGATAGGGCACACCGGCCATCTTGATCGGCGCGCCGTTGGACGCGCCGCGCTGGGTCAGCGTGATATCGAGCAGCTTGGCCGCGCGCACCGCATCGTCATGGAACAGCTCGTAAAAATCCCCCATGCGGTAAAACAGCAGCATGTCGGGATGCTCTGCCTTGATGCGCAGGTATTGCTGCATCATCGGGGTATGTGTGGTGGAAGCGGGATTACTCATGTGCGACGTAATTTCCCGTGAACGTGACGGCGGCTTGTCCGTTTTGATGAATGTGCGTATCCAGTGCCAACCTGGCTCGGCCATGCTTTTTCAATGTTTGCAGAAAACGTTCGAACGCGGCTTCGTCGAGCCGGCATTCGGCTTGCATATCCGCAATCACCGGCAGCAGGTAGCGGATGTTTCCACCCTGTATGACGATGTGTCTTTCGAGTCCCATTTCGGCCAGTCTGATATACAACAGACCCCATCCGCACAACACGGCAAGCGAATAGAGGCTGCCGCCGAATGCGGTGTTTTTATGATTGGTATTGGGCGCAAGCGGGGCGGTCAGTCTCAGGATTTTGCCATCGTAGCTTGCCACACGGATGCCCATTGCCTGCGAGATCGGGATCTCGCTGTACAGTGTGCGTTCCAGAGCCGCTGCCGGATTCATGTCAATTTTTTCCCTTCAGCTTATGCCTTTGGGGCTTTCAGTCCGGCAGTCAGATGCGGCTTGATGACTTCCAGCAGCAACGGGTGGATGTTGGGATTGCCGGCGCACAGGTGGCCGGTTTTCAGGAAAGTATCCGAGCCGTGCAGGTCACTGACCATGCCGCCTGCCTCGGTGATCAGCAGCGTGCCTGCAGCGATGTCCCAGGGGTGCAGGCCGGTCTCGAAGAATCCGTCGTAACGACCCGCCGCCATCCAGGCAAGGTCCAGTGCGGCAGAACCGGGGCGGCGCAGGCCTGCGGTTTTTTGCATCAGGTCTTTGAAGATGCCGAGGTAGGCATCCATGTGCTCGAACTTGGTATAGGGGAAGCCGGTGCCGATCAGGCTGTCGGTCAGATGCAGTCTTTTTGTCACGCGCAGGCGCTTGTCGTTGAGGAATGCGCCGCGTCCGCGCGTGGCGGTGAACAGCTCATTCCTGTTCGGGTCGTACACCACGGCCTGGGTGATGATGCCCTTGTGTTGCAAGGCGATGGACACGGCAAATTGGGGTAAACCGTGCAGGTAGTTGGTCGTGCCATCCAGCGGGTCGATGATCCAGATGAATTCCGATTCGCCTTGGGAACCGCTCTCTTCTGCTAGAATCGCGTGGTCCGGATAGGCATCCAGCAAGGTCTGGATGATGGTTTCCTCGGCGGCGCGATCCACTTCGCTGACGTAATCCGCGTGGGATTTTTTGGTGATGGTGAGGTGATCGATCTTGTCGGCCGAACGTTGAATAAGATTGCCGGCGCGACGCGCGGCTTTCACCGCGATGTTGAGCATGGGATGCATGGTTGCCTTAAATTTTACGGGTTACTCTAAAAATCCGCTAAAGCTGCGCTGGCGGTGTTGAAAACAGGCTCAAAATGCTCATTTACTTTAATGTAAACTCCGCTTTATCGTCTGTTTTCGCCTTGCCATCATCGGCTTGATCGAATTTTTAGTAGAACCCTAATGAGCGGTCGGAAGATTCCGGTCGCGTATTTTAGTTGGAATCGCGTTTTGAATAAACAAAATCCTTTTTATAACATCCGCGTCGTGCTCAGCCATACCACCCATCCGGGCAATATCGGTGCGGCGGCGCGCGCGATGAAGACCATGGGTTTGCACCACCTGTACCTGATCAATCCGCGACTTTTTCCCGATCCGCAGGCCGTCGCGATGGCGGCGGGCGCCGATGATGTGCTGCGCGATGCGGTTGTGTGCAGTTCCATCGATGAGGCCCTGCAGAGCGTGGTGTACACGGCCGCGATGACGGCGCGGTTGCGCGATATCTCCATCGAGGTGAAGACGCCGCGCGAGGCGATGCCGCTGTTGCTGCAGGAGGCCGCAACACAGCCCGTGGCGCTGTTGTTCGGCACCGAAATGTCCGGCCTGACCAACGAGGAAATGGGCAAGGCACAGGTGTTGGTGAATATTCCGTCACATCCGGATTTTTCATCGCTCAACATTGCGGCTGCGGTGCAGGTGGTGGCGTATGAGTTGAGCGTGGCGTCGCAAAGCTACTTGCCCAGCGTGCCGGAAATCCATCCCGCGACGCATGAACAGGTCGAAGGTTTTTTCGCGCACATGGAAAACACTTTGTTCGAGATCGGTTTTTTCACCACGCAAAATCCCGCCCGTCTGATGCAGCGACTGCGCCGCCTGTATGCGCGGACACGGCTGGAACAGGAAGAGGTCAATATCCTGCGCGGCATTTTGAGTATCGCCACCGAGTATAATGAGCGCCTGAGAAAGCGCTACCAGGAAGAACACCCAAGTGAACGTCTCTAGAAATACATTTTGTGAGATGGCGGGCTGGACACCGGTGATGCGAAGCATTTGGGGCGGGCAGGCCTGCTGCTCCGCGCTCCCGCACTAGGAGGGCTACGTCCCACCGTGTCGCGCGGCCACCGCAAAGAGCCGCGCATAACCAGCGACTTGCCCGCTTGCGGGCTTAGTCGAATGGCTAGTTGTTTCATCAGCGAATGACGAGGCATATCGAATTGATAGACGCACCCCGCAAGGGGCAGGCCGCGCGGTACCCGTAGCTAAAGCTACGACCGCTGCGCACAGGAATGAGTGAGCATATGATGCAGCGACTCGCTCACAAAATGGATTTATTGGGGCGTACAGATGTTTGAGAACATTAAAGAAGACATTAGCAGCGTATTCGACCGCGATCCGGCTGCCCGCACTACTTTTGAAGTGCTGACCTGCTATCCGGGCCTGCATGCGCGCATCATTCACCGTCTGTCGAACACGCTGTGGCACGCCAATTTGAAATGGCTGGCGCGTTTCCTGTCGCATCTGGCGCGATGGTTGACCGGTATCGAGATTCATCCCGGCGCGACTATCGGGCGGCGCTTCTTCATCGATCACGGCATGGGTGTGGTGATCGGCGAGACCGCCGAGATCGGCGACGATGTGACTTTGTACCACGGCGTCACACTGGGCGGCACTTCATGGAAGGAAGGCAAGCGCCATCCGACCCTGGGCAACGGCGTGGTGGTGGGTGCGGGGGCAAAGATACTCGGACCGATCAACATCGGCGACGGCGCGAAGATCGGTTCCAATGCGGTCGTGGTGAAGGATGTTCCCGCCGGTGCGACCGCGGCGGGTATTCCGGCGCGGATTCTGGATGAAGAGAAGAAAAAAGCCGGTGGCTTCAATGCGTACGGCATCGGCAACGACGAGAACGATCCGTTCTCGAAGGCAATACACGGTTTGCTGGGTCACAGTGTGACAGTCGACCAGCGCATCGAATTTATCCTGCAGCAACTTGAGAAGATGGGCGTGCCGGTGGATGAAGAACGCGCTACGGCCGACAAGTTTGATCCCAATCATCTGAACAAGATAGTTGATTAAAAGATTCAAGTATTCTATTATCCCCATCGAATGATATTCGAGCCGGATATTTAAAGGCGGTGTTGAATTATCGAACTCTATCAATGACCGGGAGATGACATGCGTTTGACTACCAAAGGACGTTTTGCTGTAACTGCAATGGCTGACCTTGCGATGCGCGGCGGAAAAGCACCGGTAACGCTCGCTGCCATCAGTGAACGGCAAAAAATTTCGCTTTCCTATCTCGAGCAATTGTTCGGCAAGCTGCGCAGGAACAATATCGTTGAAAGTGTGCGCGGACCCGGCGGTGGCTATTATCTGGCACGTCCCAGCAACAAGATATCCATCGCGGAAATCGTGATCGCGGTTGATGAGCCGCTCGATGCGACCAAGTGCGGTGGTTTGGGCAACTGCCAGGGTGATCAGGAACCCTGCATCACGCATGACTTGTGGATGGGCCTGAACGAGAAGATTTACGGTTATCTGGAAGAAGTCTCGCTGCAACAGTTGGTGGATAGCTATACCAATCGCGGCCAACAATCCTCATCGATTACCCTGAAAAATATGAGCAAACCGGAGCATATTCCGGCATAAAAATAGGAGTGCCGGTTGCAGGAAAACGACACTTGCCTGCAACCGCATTTTTTCTGTATTACTCCGCAATTACATTGATTCGTCGGCGCCTGACGGATAGAATCGCTCCGCTGCAACACCAAGAAATTATCCTGCTGCTCTTCATTTTGAAAGAAATGACCGGGGATGTTGCCGGTTACCGCGTGTGCAGTTCCCAAACGTTAAAAAGGTGAGCATGAATATGTTTAAACTTTGGCACAGCCTGTCCAATCGCTGGCTATATCTGGCCAGTGCGCTGTTTGCCAGCGGCCTGATGGGCTTTGGTTTGTTCCTGCAATATGTCGAGCATCAGGATCCCTGCCCGCTGTGCATGGTGCAGCGTGTGTTTTTCATCGCAATCCTGGTGATGTGCGCGTTTGCCGCCCTGCATGGACCGAAGCGTTTGGGAGAGCGCATCTATGCGGCGCTGATCGTATTGCTGTCCCTGTCCGGAGTGGCTGTCGCGTCACGCCATATCTGGATCCAGCATCTGCCCAAGGATCAGGTACCCGCCTGCGGCCCCGGTCTGGATTACATGCTGGATACCATGCCGATGTCCAACGTGTTGAAAGAACTGATGCACGGCTCCGGAGAATGCGCGGCAAAAGGCTGGACTTTCCTCACGCTCGGCATCCCGGAATGGTCGCTGCTGTGCTATCTGGCACTGGGCGTGTGGGCGGTGATGATTGCGTTGCGCCGCAAGAACTGACGCCGGCACGATTGATTCGACACTGCAGATTTGTTTTTGTATATTCCATGTCCATGACAACCCGCAATTCTTCATATCGAGGCAACACTCTCCCCGGCAAGCGACTGTGGCGCATGTCCGCATCCGCGTTTTTGTCCTCCTGAAAACTTTTAACAGCAAAGCGCGGGTCTGATCGAGATTGTTCAAGCCGCGATTGCCTGGACCGCCCGCATAGGACCCGCGATATTTACCGGGGTCTTGTATGTCACCAACAGCACAGAATATTCATGTTTCGCGGCAAAAGATGGCCGGCATCGTTTTCGCGCTGGTCGCGGCGATCGGCTTTTCCGCCAAGGCGATCATGGTCAAACTCGCCTATCAAGATGCGGTGGATGCCATTACGCTGCTGGCGTTGCACATGGCATTTGCGCTGCCGTTCTTTCTGGTCGTTGCGGTACGGGCAAGCCGTAACAAACACAGCCAGCCGCTCACTGCCAGGGACAAGTTCGCGGTCATCGGGTTGGGATTTATCGGCTATTACCTGGCCAGTTACCTCGATTTTCTGGGTTTGCAATACATCAGTGCGGGACTGGAACGACTCATCCTGTTCCTGTATCCGACCATGGTGATGCTGATTTCCGCGCTGGTCTTCAGGGACAGGATAGGGCGTACCGCGAGGTACGCATTGCTGATCAGTTATGCCGGCATCGCGTTGGTGTTCCTGCGCGACATGAAGACGACAGAGCTCGATGCGCTGACAGGCTCGGCATTGGTGTTCGGCAGTGCGCTGGCGTACGCTGTGTATCTGGTCGGGGCGGGTCATACCATCGCGAGGATAGGTGCAAGCAGGTTCACCGCCTATGTGATGACGGTTGCATGTGTTGCCTGCCTGGTGCAATTCGCGGTCACACATCCGCTTGCGGCGCTGAAGCTCCCCGCCAGAGTTTATGCGCTGAGTATCGGGATGGCGGTGTTCTCGACCGTGTTGCCGGCCTTCCTGCTGGCTGCGGCGATGCGCCGCATCGGTTCCATGCACACCTCGATGATAGGCTCGATCGGCCCGGTCTCGACCATACTTCTGGCTTATGTGTTTCTGGGCGAGCGTATGTCGCCGGAACAGATTGCCGGGTCGATACTGGTGTTGATCGGCGTGCTGATGATCAGCCTGAAAAAGCGTGCACAGGGTTGAGCGTCACAAACGGAATGCGCATTTATTCCGCGAGTGAGGCGCGTACGCTGGGCCGTTTGCTGATGCGCGCAAACCATGCGGCCAGATTCGGGTGCGCACCGCGCCAGTCGCGTTCTGCCTGGCGCAGGTCCAGATAGATCAGCGCGCTCGCCAGCGCCAGATCGGCCAGTGAAATGGTTGAGCCCTCGCACCATTCATTTTGCCCCAGCTGGTCGGACACAAATGAAAGCGCGCGCGTGATCGCATCGTTTGGCCGGGCGATGTTGTCCGCCTCCTGTTTTTCCGCAGGGCGAATGCGCTCGGTGCGTACCAGCACGGCCGAATCCATGATGCCGTCTGCCAGTGCTTCCCAGCGCTTGACGCGCATCTGCGCCATCGCATCGGCGCGCGGAATCAGGATAGGAGTTTCGTTCAGCGTGTCCGCGTATTCGGCAATCACCGGCGAATCGAACACGCAAGATTCATCGTCCAGTATCAGTGCAGGAATGCGTCCGAGCGGATTGACCCGCGCCACCTGGCTGCCGGGTTCGCGCGGCGCATCAACGTGGAATTCGTGGGGGATGTTCTTTTCCAGCAACACCAGACGTGCCTTGCGTACATAAGGGCTGTTGAGGGTGCCTATCAGTTTCATGAAGTCTCTCCGGTAAGTTCTTGCCGGTCTCGGCAAATATATTCTTTGTTGTCAGGTTCATCGAAACACAGGGGCTGATGGACCGGACCTGATTGTCGCGGTGCCGCGGTCAGCAGCACCGGCAAATTACAGGACTATTTATCCAGCTTGTCCTTTATCGCCTGTCCGGTCTTTTCCAGGGCCTGTCCGCCTTTTTCCAGCGTCTCACCGGTCGCCTTCTTGAGCTGCTGATTGATGGTGTGCGTGTCAAACGGGTTCGAATACAGCGGCATGTCGCGTCCGATATTCACCCCGAGCCACATCCCGACGGCTGCGCCGATCAGAAGGCTGAAAAAAATCGATTTAAGCTGCTTCATCTGTTCCTCCGGTGATTCATGAAATTACGATGGGAAAGCTGCCGACAAGCAGGCCAGGCAGTAATCCACGTGCAGCCCGATTATAGATTATGCGGATGCAATATATCTACGGGAGTGATTCCGGTTCTCGATCCCCAGATAGCGTGTTTTGCCTGATACCAACGTCTGACCCGGGCCTGGGGTCATTCCGGACAACCTGATCGTTCTGCTGGTTTCAATCGCCCGTTGATTCAGGTTTGTTCTTTTTCAGTCGAGATGAAAAGATGGATGCTGTGCAGTGCGCAATGTCCGCACATCATAAAAATGCGCCCGTAGGTATGGACGCCGTATTGCTGCGCCTCGATCACCGCATGCAGGCACAGCAGGATTCAGGCTATGCCGTTCCGGATTGCTTCAGCGGCGGGGCATCTGCCTCGATATGCACGGTGTGCGTCGGGAAGGCTATCTGGGCACCGTGTTTATCTATGATATCGGCAATCTTGAGCAGCACGTCCTGCTTGACCTCATGGAAGTGAATCCACTCTTTTGTCCTGGTGAACGTGTAGATGAAGAAGTCCAGGGAGGATGGACCAAAGGTGTTGAAATTCACGATCAGCGTCTGGTCAGCATCGATCTCCGGATGATTCTGCAGCATGTCCTTCACCTCTGCCACGATCATGCCCATCATGCCGATGTCTTCGTAGCGGATGCCGATCGTCTCATGGATGCGACGATGGCTCATCCGCGAGGGATTCTCCACCACGATGGTGGTGAACAGGGCGTTCGGCACGTAGATGGGGTTCTTGTTGAAGGCCCGGACCCGCGTGTGACGCCAGCTGATGTATTCCACCGTGCCTTCGATCTGTTTATCCGGCGAACGTATCCAGTCACCCACGCTGAAGGGGCGGTCCAGATAGATAGTGAGACCCCCGAAAAAATTGGCCAGCAGATCTTTCGCGGCAAAACCGATGGCGAGGCCGCCGATGCCGCCGGCTGTCAGTATCCCGGAGACGCTGAAACCGAGGGTTTGCATCGCCAACAGGCCGGTTGAGATGATAACCGTGAGATGGGCCAGCTTCGACAGTGCGTCGATGGTGGTACGGTCTACCGCTTCGCCATTTTTTTCATGTGCCGAGACGATGTTAAGGGCGAAGTTGCGGATCAGACGGATCATGAACCAGGCGAGGCAGATGATGAAGCCCACATCGCGGATGTGTGGCACAGCATCAAGGATGGCAGCCCCGCTCTCCTTGCCCGCTATGCCTGCAGCATAGGAAATACCGGTCAACCAGATCACAACCGGTAGCGGTCGCTTCGCCGCATTGACCAGTGCATCGTCCCAATAGCTCGTGGTCATGCGTGCGATCCTCGCCAGATAACGCAGCATAATGTGGACGACGACGTTGGCCAGCGCGGTCGCCAGAACGATCAGTAAAACCTGGAAAAGTGACGGCTCAGTCAGAAAGGAGAGTCCCAGTTTGTCTAGCAATGCATTCATATCGATTAGATGACGGGTCATCAGTGGCAAGGGTGGATGTTTAATTTTAGCAGACCGCGTGGTCGCGCAGTCCGGATGAATTGCAATATGCCCGGGAAACTTTACCTTGCATTGTTTGTCGGAACCGGACAACCATGGCTGCATGACCATCGCCGCGATGGCCGTTTACCCAACAGGAGGACAGAATGCGCAATCTATTAATTGTGTTGTCGATACTGCTTTTACCGGTAAGCGCAGCCCGCGCCGAGGTAAGCGTCGGCATCGGGATCAGCGTTCCCGGTGTCAGCATCGGGATCAACATGCCGGCCTATCCGAGGCTCGTCCGCGTGCCCGGCTATCCTGTTTATTACGATCCGCGGGTGGATTTGAATTTCTTCTTTTACGACGGCATGTACTGGGTGTTCCAGGACGACGGCTGGTATGTGAGCAGTTGGTACAACGGGCCGTGGCAATCGGTGGCACCCGAATATGTGCCTGTGTATATGCTGCGCATCCCGGTGCGCTACTATCGCAGGCCACCGCCGTTTTTCCACGGCTGGCATGCCGACGCGGCACCGCGTTGGGGCGAACACTGGGGTCGCGACTGGGAACAGCATCGCAGCGGATGGGATCACTGGGACCGCAGTGCAACCCCGCGCCCCGCACCGCTGCCATCCTACCAGCGCAGATTTTCCGGGGACAGCTATCCCCGCGTGCCGGAAGTGCAACATTCGATAGAATCCAAGAAATATCGCTATCAGCCGCGCGAGCCCTCGACGCAGCGGTATTATCAGCAGCAGCGCCGCGAGACCGGACAGCAAAACAAGGGGCAGAAAAACAAGAGGGAGAAAAAACAGCGTGAGGAGCGCAACCGGGATCGCCGCTAATTAAACCTGATCGAAAGACGGCCGCATTGCGGCCGTCTTAACTAATGGTTGGCCCCTTTGGCTTGTTCCTTTGCCATATAGTTTCGTTGCTCTGCTATTGCCTTGCCTATCGTCATGTCTTCCGGGATGGGATCGGACTGGCTGCCTATGTGCCCTTCGGCCGCACCGGCCGTATGCCGAATTGCATACTGCGAAAACAAGGTCTTTTCCTCATGCGTCAGTTTCTGGAGGGACGGTTTTACAGAGCTGCTCCACTTTGAAATATCAGTGGGCACCTTGGTGTCGTGAGGGTCGCCGCTGCATGCGGCCAGTAATAATGCCAGGCAAAGTATTGAAAATAATTTCACGGTAAATCCCTCTCACTTTCCGGATTGATGGCTGAATGACATATGGCGCCCGAGTGGCATTATTTTATGGGATTACCTGCACGGATGAAAATTATATTGATCCCGGTTTCCCCGGATCACCTTTTCTCCCGCTGATCTTCGCCCGGGCACCGCGAAAATTGTGCATTGATTGCCGGGCCTATATGCGGATAATGGAGGCATGATTCCAAAGCACCACACCTGTCTTGCCGTGATGGCCATGCTGTTGTCGAGCTCCGGTTGTGCGACTTACCAGCCAGAGCGAACCGACAATATCTGTTCCATCTTCCGTGGTGATATCGATTGGTACAAGTCCGCCCGCGCTGCAAATAAGCGCTGGGGAACGCCGGTGTGGGTCATGATGGCGATCATCGATCAGGAGTCGCGTTTTGTCAGTGATGCACAACCGGCACGGGACTGGTTCCTTTTTATCCCGTTACCGCGCCGCTCATCGGCTTATGGTTATGCACAGGCGCAAGATCCGGCGTGGGAAAAGTATATGAGGGAGACGGGGAACAGCGGCGATGATCGTGATGATTTTGCCAATGCGATCAATTTTGTCGGCTGGTATACCAACACGACACAGCGCACTCTCGGTGTCTCCAAGTGGGATGCCTACCACCAGTACCTCGCCTATCATGAAGGGCAGGGTGGTTATAAGAGCGGTAGCTGGAAGAGCAAGGGATGGTTGAAACAGGTGGCCGACAAGGTCAGGTATAAATCGGCTGTCTATAATGCCCAGTTGAAGAAGTGCAAGCCGGAGCTGGGCGACCAAGCGGACAGCTGGTTTTAAAAATCATGACATCGAGCGTCTATCCGCTTCTGTACTGGCCACCCTCCACAGATCATCTTCGTTGTCATGCATGGAAAATACGTGAACCAATGCTTGACTGAAATTGTCGGAAAATGTAGCATCAAATCACGCTAAAGCTGCCACCCACAGCAATAGCGACCGGAAGCATTACTTCTAGCATCAATCTTACAGAGGAGATAGCAGCCATGAGCAAATCTGTCGATGAACTCCACAACCATGAAGATGCCACCAGCCTGATGGATGGCCTGTTGTTTTTCGTTAAACTTACGCTTCTGCTTGGCGTACTCGGCTTGTTATTCTGGTCGGCGTTTTAAGGGCCCAAACCCTTTAGCCCGGATGCTTTTCAGGTACGAATAATTCGGGGTCGACCATTGCGCCGTTAAGGATGACACTCCAGTGCAAGTGCGGCCCGGTGGCGCGCCCTGTCATTCCGGAACGCCCGATGCGCTGACCCCTCTTCACCATTTGGCCGACTTTCACGCCGATCCGGTCCAGATGACAGTACATGGTGATCAACCCGTCACCATGGTCGACAAAGATTGTCTTGCCGTTGAAAAAATAATTTCCCACTGCCAGCACCTTGCCCCGTCCGCTGGCCTTGACCGGCGTGCCTCGCGGCACCGCGACATCCAGGCCGGCGTGCGGTGCGCGCGGTTCCCCGTTAAAGAAACGGCGCAGGCCGAAGTCGCTGGACAGCTCCCCTTTGACGGGAGGGATAAAAGCCAGTTCGGGATTCTGCACAGCGCGCCAGTGTAGTTTCAGTTTTTTGATTTTCGCGATCTCGCGGACTGCACGCGCCTCGTCTTTGGGCGACAGTTCCACCTTGCCCTTGTCCTTCAGGGTGATGTGCTGCTCGGGATATTCTTTCGTGTTGACCGTGAAATCCTGCTCTTTGGTAATATCGCCGATCTTGACGCGCAGCTGATGCGGTCCCGGCATGATATTGAGCGGCAGGCCGACCACCGCGTACCATTCATTGTGATCGGCGGTGACCAGCACAGGCCGGTCGCCCAACCAAGTTTGCGGCATTTGGGTATTGCCTGTGACGCTGCCGAGCGGAATGACCGCAACGCCGCCCGGAACACTGGACGATAGCGGGAGACTGGCATGTGCAAGCAAGGGAAAAGCCAGAATGAACAGGCCGAAGCGCAAGCAGGTTCGGAATGCGGCAGCAAATGCAGGCATGGTCCTGTTATTCCACATCACTTGTCATTCTCGGGCGGGGTAAATGAACAGCGCCAACTTACGACCTTGGAATCCTTGGGGACCGCAGTGCTCGCAAGAACCTCGGCAATCGCCTGTTTCGCAGCCGCTTTGCATTTATCAATCGTTACGATATAAGGATTGAACACCCAGTACTGATTGACGTGCTCCGAATTATCCAGTTCGAGGATCAGCACAGTGCCATTGGCCTTTCCCTGGCTGCACCCCAGCATAGCTGTGAGGCCAAGTGCCGCCAGCAGGTACAGGATCCTGGTTGTTGTGCGGGAATGGCTGTGTTGTGAATTGCGCATATTGGTGATTACCGGTTCATGGAGATTCGTTCCGGTCAGTATACTATTCCAGCGCCGCGATTGAGACAAAGTCGGGGAAAATGGTTGTAAAAATCGGAACAGGGTTGCAGGGAATATGTCCGGTCTGGTATCTTTTAATCTGTGAAACCGTCGACTGTTCCTGATAATTTCCATTATTTCAGATGGTTACTCAAAAAGACAATGCATGAGCCAATTCATGTCTTGGGGGGTAATTTTCAAGTTGAACAAACAAGTGAACGGATTGTCCATCAGCATCGTCTTGAGCATTGAAGTCAAGATGGTGCGGGTTCCTTACTTGCTGTGAAGTGTTTTCCTGCAACGGAAACCAGACCAACTTTCAAACTTTTAAACAGGAGGAGATATGGCTCAGATAAGTAATTGGTGTGCAGCTTGGTCACCCAAGCTGTTGAGTGTGCTGCGTATCATAACTGCATTTTTGTTCATGGAGCACGGTGGAATGAAATTGTTCGGTTTCCCCGCGCCTATGGGTCATATTCCACTGTTTTCCCTGATCGGTCTGGCCGGCGTGCTGGAAGTGTTCGGCGGCTTTTTGATCCTGATCGGACTGTTCACCCGTCCGGTCGCGTTTATCCTGTCGGGCGAAATGGCCTTTGCGTATTTCATGGCGCACGCGCCGGACGGATTCTGGCCGGTACTGAACCATGGCGAACCTGCGGTGCTGTATTGCTTTATATATCTGTATTTCGCCTCGGTTGGTGGCGGGGCATGGAGCGTGGACAACCTCATCTGCAAGGGCCGCAAGCCCGCTGCCTGACGATCTATAAAATTGCGCTACATTAAAAATCCCCGGTGATAATTCGCCGGGGATTTTTTTGGGTCATTCGGCTACAGCTTGGGCAAACAGTGATGACATTTTTTCTGCAAAATGGAGTCTTTACCTTACCAATCCCAGTATCCCGAGGATGATCAGGTAGGCCGCGACGATATAATTCAGCAGCTTGGGCATCATCAGAATAAGTACCCCGGCGATCAACGATACCAATGGTTCCAGCGTTAAGTGGAGATTCATGACAGTTTCCCTTTATGTACACAGAAGGTAAGACGTTTCAAGAATATCCCGCTCAAAGACAATGCTCTGTGCGCCAGCGCACACATCATTGCAGCAGGCTCCCGCATAGTGGCAAATTGAAGCCGGCTTATGTTCGCTGGCAGACAGAAGCAGCCTTACAAAACCTCTAGTATCTGGCAATTATTCGTTTATTGGCGAGCAGCCGCGGAGGGGTTGAAATGAAAAAAATATTGTTTGCAGTTTTGGTGGCTACGGTCATGTTATCGATGAACGCATTTGCGGACAGCGATACATACAATGGATTCTCGCTGACCTATGTCCAGTCCAGCCAGAATGGCGTATCTGATTCCACCTCGGGAATCGCCATCTTGAGATCAGTGCGTTTGACTGAACGCTACGGCTATGAGATGCAATTCGGACTGTTCGGCAAGGTCGGCCCGTACAGCTCGAACGGTTTCGTGGACCTGTCCGCAATTGGCGTGTTGCCGCTGGGCGGAAGTGACTACAAGTTGTATGGCAAGGCGGGTCTGGCTGATGTTTACTCGCGGGGCGATTCTGGATCGGCCAATCATCTTGGGCTGACATACGGCGTGGGTGTTGAATTTCAAGAGAGCATCGGAAAAATTCGCCTGGGATTCCAGCACATTGATGTGGGTAACGGCTCATTGTCCCCGGTGCATAGAACATCACTGTTCGCGCTGACGTTATTTATCAAATGAGCATCGATCGGGGTCGGCTGCTTTCCGTTGCATTGCCAAGCAGAACGAGGTCTCCCACGATGCGCGGAATATTGATCATCAGTCTCGCACTTTTCGCCGACTGGGCAAGTCCGGCAAGCGCGGGATTATTTTCATCAACAGGACAGGTCATTGCGATATTCGCCGGCGAGTTGTTCGTCGGTGAAGCCGAGGGCAATCTCGATGGCTCCGGAACGATCAAGATCCGGTCGAGTACCAAGCCCGGCGATACCTGCGTGGGACAGTTCACCTCCAGCGCCAAACTTGGCGGCAAGGGTAGCTTGCAATGTAGCGACAAAGTCACCGCGACGATCAAGTTCGAACGCCTGAGCATTTTCAGCGGGCACGGAACCGGCATCTCCAGTCGGGGCACGATGAGTTTTACCTACGGACTCGATGCACAAGAATCCAAGCCCTACCTGACATTACCCGCCGGTACAGCGCTCAGGCTGGACGGAAAGGTACTGGCGCTTGTGGAAGTAAAGAAACCGGTGGCAATCCCGGTGAAGGGTCCGATATAGCCGCAGCAAAGGCCGCGCCGGGCGCATCCGGTTAAATCGTATGGCTCTTCGCGTAAGAGTGTGGGTAAAAATGGCATTAAAATCACAATTTCGGGAGCATGGATGTGAGAATTTTCAGCCGCAGATATTCCTCGTCGCGCAATCCATATGCTCGTCGCTGTATGACACGTATCTTGTTGTT
>JBBRFZ010000024.1:0-25411 GCA_038241165.1 Burkholderiales bacterium
CGGCACGCATGGCATTGGCTATTGAAGCACTGCTGGGAAAAAATATCGCAGCGGGGTTGATCGTGGTGAAGAAAGACCACACTGCACCATTGACCATTATCGAGCAGGTCGAAGCATCCCATCCAGTACCGAACGAGGCCGGGATAGTCGGCGCGCAGCACATTCTGGATATGGTGCGTGGCGCGGATGAGAAGACGCTGGTGATTTGCCTGATCTCGGGCGGAGCTTCAGCGCTGCTGGTTGCGCCGATCGAAGGGGTCACATTGCAGGACAAGCGGGAATCGACCCGGCTGCTGTTGAATGCCGGCGCAACGATCAACGAACTGAACGCGGTGCGCAAACATCTTTCGGCGGTAAAGGGTGGCCGGTTGGCGCAGGCTGCCTTCCCGGCTCAGCTGGTGACACTGATCGTATCCGACGTGATCGGCGACCCGCTCGACGTGATCGCCTCGGGGCCGACATCGCCGGACAACTCAACCTTCGCGGAGGCATGGGCGGTGATCGAGAAATTTGGCTTGCAGGAAAAACTGCCGCTACGCGCCGCGGATTATTTGCAACACGGCGTCGCCGGGCAGGTACCGGAAACTGTGAAACCAAATGATCCCTGCCTGTCCGGGACACGCAACATGATCGTCGCGAGCATCCGCCAGGCACTGGCCGCGGCGCAGGAAGAAGCCGCACAACTCGGATTTGTCACGAAGACGATTTCCGATAAACTTCAAGGTGAAGCGCGCGACGCAGCACGGCTTCTTGTTCAAGCCGCACACACTGAAATGACCAGAAAAAATCCGAACGAGCGACACTGCCTGCTCAGCGGCGGCGAAACCACTGTCACCGTTCACGGTACCGGAATGGGTGGCAGGAATCAGGAACTCGCGCTGGCATTTGCGCTGGATATCGAAGGGGATCAGGGCGTGTCGTTACTGTCTGCGGGCACCGATGGCACAGACGGCCCAAATGATGCTGCGGGTGCGATAGTCGATGGCGGAACGGCAGCGCGGGCACGAAGCCTGGGAATAGATCCGCGCAGTTATCTCGACAATAACGATTCCTACACTTTCTTTCAGGATTTAGATACTGCGACAGGCACGCAGCAGAGCCATCTCAAGACCGGGCCGACCGGCACCAACGTTATGGATATTCAGATTGTATTATTGTATTGAATACAAGAAGGTACCCGCTATGTAATCGGGGAAAAATGTAATCGGAGAAAAATTTCTTCAAGGTTAAGCGCAAATGTACACTGCCGCCTTCGGGCCGTAGTACGTGATCTTTGGCTATACCGGATATTTTAGAGATGCTCAATATGACCGTGGAAGAGCGCTGCAAGTGATCCCGTCCGCTGGAATATTGCCGTGAAATGGACTGCCATATAACCCTTAAGCGCATGTTGCTATTGCCCACAAGGGCATATCGCTATAACTAACAATTGCTTCACGCCTTTCATAAATTGGAAGTATCCTTTAACCTGTAGTTGCTTGTGGATGCTCTAACATGCATTTTAGATGTCGGGGCGATTGGCTGATCAATCTTTAGGGGAGGTATCATGTCAGGTGGTCTTGGATTTGCGTTGTTGTGCGCCATTGTTGCAATCTTTTACGGCATATTTTCCATAAAATGGATACTCGGTAAACCTACCGGCAATGATCGCATGCGCGAGATTGCCGCTGCAGTCCAGGAAGGCGCTCAAGCCTACCTGAACCGGCAGTACACCACCATCGGCATCGTCGGTGCCATCCTGTTTGTCGTTATCCTCATCGCGCTGAAATGGCCGACCGCCGTAGGCTTCGCTCTCGGGGCGATCCTGTCCGGCCTGACCGGTTACATCGGTATGAACGTGTCGGTACGCGCCAATGTGCGCACTGCACAGGCCGCCACCGAAGGATTGAACGCCGCACTCAACGTCGCCTTCAAAGGGGGGGCGATCACGGGTCTGCTGGTCGTTGGTCTGGGGCTGCTGGGCGTGACCGGCTACTTTGTATTTCTGACTTCAGTGATGGGCGCCAGCACCACCGAGGCCACCCATTCGCTGGTTGGGCTGGCGTTCGGCAGCTCGTTGATTTCCATCTTTGCCCGTCTCGGCGGCGGCATCTTCACCAAGGGCGCAGACGTGGGTGCCGACCTGGTGGGTAAGGTCGAAGCCGGTATCCCGGAGGACGATCCCCGCAACCCGGCCGTGATCGCCGACAATGTGGGCGACAATGTGGGCGACTGCGCCGGTATGGCAGCCGACCTGTTCGAAACCTATGCCGTGACCATCATCGCCACCATGGTACTGGGCGGACTGGTGATTTCCGGCTCTCCGAATGCAGTCATTTATCCGCTTGTGCTGGGCGGCGTCTCCATCATTGCCTCCATCATCGGCACCTTCTTCGTCAATGCACGCGAAGGCGGCAAGATCATGAACGCGCTGTATCGTGGCCTGCTGGTGTCAGGCCTGCTGGCGGTGGTCTCGTTCTACCCGGTGACCACCTGGCTTTTGGGTGATGGCGTGATGATAGGCGGCAAGCTGGTGTCGTCAATGAACCTTTATCTGGCTTCACTGATCGGCCTTGCCTTGACCGGGGCAATGGTGTGGATCACCGAGTATTACACTGCGACCGAGTTCAGCCCCGTGCGCCACATTGCCCAGGCATCGACTACCGGTCATGGAACCAACGTGATCGCCGGTCTGGGTGTGTCGATGAAATCCACCGCGGCGCCGGTGCTGGCCGTGTGCCTGGCAATCTATAGCGCCTACGCACTGGGCGGCTTGTACGGCATTGCCATCGCCGCAACGTCGATGCTGTCCATGGCCGGCATCATTGTGGCACTTGACGCATACGGTCCGATCACCGACAACGCAGGCGGCATTGCCGAAATGGCAGGGTTGCCCGAAGCTGTGCGTAACATCACCGACCCGCTCGATGCCGTGGGCAATACCACCAAGGCAGTGACCAAGGGCTACGCCATCGGTTCTGCCGGATTGGCTGCACTGGTGCTTTTCGCCGACTATACCCACGCGCTTTCCACCAACCACCCCGGGCTGACCTTCGACCTGTCCAATCACATGGTGATCATCGGCCTGTTCATCGGCGGCATGGTGCCCTACCTGTTCGCCGCAATGGGCATGGAAGCAGTAGGCCGCGCCGCCGGTTCGGTGGTGGTCGAAGTGCGCCGCCAGTTCAAGGAAATTCCCGGCATCATGGAAGGCACCGGCAAGCCGGAATACGGCACCTGCGTGGACATGCTGACCAAGGCCGCGATCAAGGAGATGATCATCCCCTCGCTACTGCCGGTTGCGGTGCCGGTGATTGTCGGCCTTACCCTTGGCGCACAAGCTCTGGGTGGCGTACTGGTCGGCACCATCGTCACCGGCATCTTCGTCGCGATCTCCATGACTACCGGCGGCGGTGCATGGGATAACGCAAAAAAATACATCGAGGAAGGCAACTTCGGCGGCAAGGGTTCGGAAGCACACAAAGCGGCGGTCACCGGCGACACCGTGGGTGACCCCTACAAGGACACCGCCGGCCCTGCGGTGAACCCGCTGATCAAGATCATCAACATCGTCGCGCTGCTGATCGTGCCGCTGCTATAAAAGTCTGCCATAACAAAAAACAGGGCGGAATTACCGCCCTGTTTTTTTGTCCGCACCATTATAATAATCGTTCCCAACAGAGGATCTACAATGCAAACCGCAACCGACGTCACAACTGTTGCCCATGTCATTCAATTGGCCGTTGCACCGGTTTTTCTGCTGACGGGCATAGGCGCAATTCTCAACGTCATCACCAATCGTCTTGCCCGCATCGTGGATCGATCCAGGGTGCTGGGCAATCTGAACGATCAAATAAAATCTGCGCAAAAACAGGAAATGGCAATGCTTAAGCGCAGATCGCGATGGATTCATTGGGCGGTAAGCCTGTGCACGCTGGCAGCACTCTTGATCTGTATCGTCGTCGCAACACTTTTTTTGGGTTCGGTGACCGGGTTTGATCCTTCCAGCACCATTTCACTGCTTTTCATTACAGCCATGCTTGCGTTGATTACCGGCTTGCTGTGTTTTCTTCGCGAAATTTTTCTGGCAACAGGAAATCTGGGGATGGGGAAAAGTGGCTGAACCCTGCCTGGTGCGCCTGGGCAATCACGGCATCCCCCGCTCATCGCGCCGAAACAGGTAGCGAACCGCTCGCTTTACTGTCACCCTGCCCCTAAAAATACCGTAAGATCAAACCTATCAAATCATAGAAATCATGCAGGGCAAAGGAAGATATTCAGTAACCGTATTCAATAATCTGGGAGAACGATGATGGCGAAAAGGAATGCGTTTTATGCTCAATCAGGCGGTGTCACCTCAGTCATCAATGCCTCGGCGTGCGGGGTGATCGAAACCGCGCGCAAGCACAAGGACAAGATCGGCAAGGTCTATGCCGGCCGCAACGGTATCATCGGCGCGCTGACCGAAGAGCTGATCGACACCACCAAAGAATCAGCCAAAGCCATCTCTGCCCTGCGTTATACACCCTCCGGCGCTTTCGGCTCCTGCCGCTACAAGCTCAAGAGCCTGGAAGCCAACAAGCGCGAATACGAACGCCTGATCGAAGTCTTCAAGGCGCACAACATCGGCTATTTCTTCTATAACGGCGGTGGCGACTCAGCCGACACCTGTTACAAGATATCGCAACTTTCCGAGAAATTGGGCTACCCGGTGCAAGCCATCCATGTCCCCAAGACCGTGGACAACGACTTGCCAATCACCGACTGTTGCCCAGGTTTCGGCTCGGTGGCGAAATACGTCGCCGTCTCCACGCTGGAGGCCAGCTTTGATGTGGCCTCCATGGCCAAAACCTCGACAAAGGTGTTCGTCCTGGAAGTGATGGGCCGCCACGCGGGCTGGATCGCGGCGGCGGGCGGACTGGTCGAGGATCATGGCATCCCCGTCGTCATCCTGTTTCCCGAGATCGAATTCAACCAGAAGAAATTCCTCGCCAGGGTGGATGCCATGGTCAAGAAGCATGGCTATTGCAGCGTAGTGGTCTCGGAGGGCTGCCATTACCCGGACGGGAAATTTCTTGCCGAACAGGGCACCCGTGACGCCTTCGGCCATGCGCAACTCGGCGGTGCCGCGCCGGTTGTCGCCAACATGATCAAGGACGCGCTCGGCTACAAATTCCACTGGGCCGTGGCCGATTACTTGCAACGCGCCGCACGCCATATCGCCTCGAAGACCGATGTCGATCAGGCCTATGCATTGGGCAAGACCGCAGTGGAACTTGCGCTCAAGGGACAGAACGCGGTGATGCCCACGATCGACCGCATCTCCGACAAACCTTACAAATGGAAGATCGGCGTCGCGCCGCTCTCCAAGGTCGCGAACGTGGAGAAATTTATGCCGCGTAATTTCATCACACCAGACGGTTTCGGTATCACCGACAAATGCCGCGCCTATTTGTCGCCGCTGATCAAGGGCGAAGACTATCCACCGTTCAAGGATGGCCTGCCGCAGTATGTACGCCTGAAAAATGTTGCTGTGCCGAAGAAGTTGGCCAACTTCAGTATTTAAAAAATCAATACCTTCACCTGCTCTTTCGGGCTGGCCGTTCACTTAAAGTGTTGTAATTTATGCGAGGGTCAGTGTCCGTTATTGGCTGAGAAGCAGACATTGAATGGGCAATTACATTGCATTCTTAAACGGCTGCTATGGTTTAGGGTTGTCCGATGCCTGCCCATCGACGCGGCGCGTCAATCAACAGCAGCTCGTACCGGGCAGGCATCGGACAACCCTAAACCGAAGCGGTCATCACAACATACCGATAGCGGACATGTAGCAACCTGTTAGGTTTGAGCTCAATACATTGGATTGCCGTTATTTGTTTCAATTGGCACTTCTTGTATTGCGTCCCAATGTTCAATGATTTTTCCTCCAGCGTCGAATCTGAAGAAATCCATCGTTACATATTCCTCATTACTTGGCCAAATCTGATGGGTGTGCAGAGCGACCAAGTCTCCTTCAGCAACCGCACGCACGAACTCAATTTTCTTGCTGGGATATCGCTTTGCCATTTCACTAAAATAATCGATGAATGCCTGCTTTCCGTTCCCCACTAACGGATTGTGTTGAATATACTCAGTGCCGACATACATTTCGACAGCCTTGACGGGGTCGCCTAAATACGCGGTGCGGTAGAATGCAATGGCATTCTTCTTGTTTGCTGCCTGGTTGTCCTGCATGTCGGCCTCCTGAATGTTGGTATGAGCCTATTCAGAACCCTTCAAGCACAATCTTGCCGTGCGCAGAGCCGCTTTCGATCTGGGCGTGCACTTTGCATAGAGTCGCGGCATCGATCTTGCCAGCGACTTCAGTTATGGTGGAACGGATGCGACCGGTATCGACCAGCGTAGCCACCTCGTTCAACAGCTTGCCCTGTTCCGCCATATCCGGTGTGCAAAAGAGTGAGCGAGTGAACATCAATTCCCAATGAAGTGACACAGCCTTGAGTTTTAAAGGCATGACATTGAGTTCTTTCGGGTCATCAATCAGGCCAAAACGTCCCTGTGGCGCAATAAGTTCGACAATATCTGCCCAATGCTTGTCTGTATGGGTGGTTGAGAATACAAAACCTGGCGCACCGAGGCCCAGTGCCTTTACTTGGGGCGCTAAAGGCTGGCGGTGATCGATGACATGATGGGCGCCGCATTCGCGGACCCAATCTTGTGTTTCAGGACGAGAGGCTGTGGCAATCACCGTCAGATCTGTCAATGCTCGCAGTAGTTGGATGGTGATCGAGCCAACACCGCCTGCACCACCAATAACTAAGATAATTTTTCCACCTTGTGGTGCAGGGCGTTTGACATCAAGTCGATCAAACAGCATCTCCCATGCGGTAATTGCCGTGAGTGGCAGTGCTGCGGCCTCAGCATTGCTCAGGCTGGCGGGTTTGCGGCCAACGATTCGTTCATCTACAAGGTGATATTCGCTATTGGTGCCGGGCCTGGAGATTGAACCTGCATAAAATACAGCATCGCCCAGTTTGAAATTTTGAACATCAGCGCCGACTGCTTCAACAACACCAGCTGCATCAAATCCAAGGACGCGCCATTCACCACCCTCGGGCGCAGTGCCAAAACGCAATTTTGCGTCCACAGGATTGACTGACACTGCATTGATCTTGACAAGCATATCTCGGCCTACAGCTTTAGGCATCTCAAGGGTGATGTCCTGTAAGGCATCTTTGCGGTCAATTGAACCAGGTGTTTTATAGGCAACGGCTTTCATAGTTAATCTCCAGTTGTGATGATGTTCCAAATGATAAGCAATTATTGCTTCATTCATTTCATAGCAATTTCTACAGCTTTTGCCAATGCTGTGGTTGGTCTGCCGATGAGTTTGCTCAGTTGATGGCTGTTGTCGAACAGTGCACCTTTGGAAGCTCCTGTTTCTGAATCGGAGAGTAATACCGCGACCACTTCCGGCAATCCTGCTTTCACGAGGATGTTTTTGTATTCGGCTTCAGGTAGATTCACATAGCCGATATTTTTACTAGACTGACGCGAGATTTCTGCGGCCAGATCTTCCAATGTATATGCGTTGTCACCGGCCAGTTCATAGGTTTTTCCAGCTTGATTCTCGGCAGTCAATACAGTTGCATCTGCTTCTGCATAATCTGCACGGGTTGCTGAGGCGATGCGACCATTCTCCGCACATCCATACACTGCGCCATTTGCAATTGCGCCAGGTATGCCTGCCGTGTAATTCTCCGTGTACCAGCCATGGCGTAACAACACGAATGGAACCCCTGATGCACGAATATACGCCTCTGTTTCTCTATGTTCGGCAGCAAGTCCCAGTGCCGATGTGTCAGCATGTAAGACACTAGTGTAGGCCAGCAACTTCACACCTACCCTCTTGGCGGCGTCAATGACGGCTCGATGCTGATTAGCACGCTGCCCGATCTCGCTGGATGAGATCAGCAATACTTTGTCTGCGCCCTTTAGTGCAACATCCCAAGTAGCAGGATGATTGTAATCGGCATGGCGCACTTGCACACCCAATGCCGCAATGTCTTTGGCCTTTTCGACATTACGCACGGCAGCGACGATATTGCTTGTGGATGTTTTCTTCAGCAGCGAGGTGATAACTAAGTGCCCTAATTGGCCGGTAGCTCCTGTGACGACGATCATGATTAATTCCTTTCGCTTATGGTTGAGTGATTGGAAGGAGGAAGCTTATCCTGTATAATTACTTTTTGTAAGTACGCACAAAAAGGTAAGTGTCATGACCAAAACAAACACATCCAAACTCTCTGCGTTAATGCGGCGCGGAGAATTGTTTTCAGTTGAATGCCCATCCCGAGAGATACTTAAACATGTGACCAGCCGCTGGGGGGTGCTCGTGCTTGTAGCACTGATGGAGGGCACATACCGCTTCAGCGACTTGCGCCGCAAGGTGGGTGGGGTAAGCGAGAAGATGCTGGCGCAGACACTACAGGCGCTAGAAATGGACGGCTTTATCAATCGTGTCTCACATCCGGTCGTTCCGCCACACGTTGAATATTCTTTAACACCACTAGGAGTTGAGATTGGCAAGCAGGTCGGATCGTTGGCTGATTGGATTGAGACCAATTTGCCGAAGATTATGAAGGCGCAACATAAGAGATTGGTATGAAGAAAATCTTGTCTACCGCCCTCTACTGAGAACATGCAGCCTATCGGCCCATAACCTTAAGCATAATTTAAAAGGCAGCTTAACACGCGGCAGCGGTTGTTCAAAACAGCATCCATGACCGGCAGCAAAGGCCGAGCTGGAGGCATTCGTAGAAATTTTTCATCCGGCGGGTTTCGGCACAGAAGCGACTATTGATGATCACTTTGGATTATGTCTGCTCTGAGAAATAAAGTGGCCTGTCGCTATAACCTGTAGCATGAATACAAATGCCCACATCCTCCCTCCTCGATTCCATATTAAAAACAATGGACGATTCAACGAACCAGATGCCAGTTTACTGGTCGAACCTTAACTCACAGTTAAAGCCACAAAGCAAAGTTGGCTGAACTTACCGTAATCCTGAACTCGATGCATCTAAACCGTGAAATACAGACCTGCAGTGTGGTAAAAGGTTACCAGGCATATGTGTGCTACTGGATTCTAGGCAATCTGTCGCCCTCGAAGCGGAAGTCAAATAAGACCGCTGGTGCTGACGTAAGTAAGGGCCGGGAAAGTATGGGGTGGAGCGTAGACGCTTTAATCCGGGGTGCAACGAGACCTTGAAGGCCTGCTCTTCATATTAAATCAGGCGATCAAAGTGGCCGTCCAATTTGTCGATCATTTGCACTGCAACTCAATTATCAAGGTTCCCGAGCATGAAGAAACTTGTAACGCTTATTATTTGTTTGTTGATGTTCACCGCCTGTACCAGTGTAAATAATTATGGAATAGATACTCATGATCGTACAATTCCTGTTTACCACACAAGCTTTTAGATCAATTGATGATCGCCCAGCAATGACCGGCTTCGGGAATTTAAGTTAACTGCGGCTTTGTCCAATGAGAAGTTCTGCATATTTATTTGGATTTGACTGTCGGAGTAAATTACACATTGCCACAGGGTAGCGATGTGGGAACGGGTCGCAAGGCGAGAATCACGCAATCCAAAAACTGGAACACAGCAAGATGGCAGGGGCAGCCCGTTAGTTATCGCTTCGCGTTATGTCCGATTTGTGCACAGTAGCGGGCTTCATCGGCATACCCATCTGCTCCATCGTGCTCATCAGAAGTCCGGCACATGCTCTATGCTACAATTCGCGCCTTTATTTTCACTCAAGAAGGCGCAACATAATGAGTTTGAACAGAGTCCCATCCGGACAGAACCTCCCCGACGATTTCAACGTGATCATCGAAATTCCGCAACACGGCGAACCCGTAAAATATGAAGTGGACAAGGAATCCGGAGCCATCTTTGTGGATCGATTCATGAACACCGCGATGCATTATCCTTGCAACTACGGCTACATCCCGCACACTTTGTCAGACGATGGCGATCCGGTCGATGTGCTGGTCATTACCCCGGTACCACTTAACAGCGGCGTGGTGGTACGCTGCCGCCCGCTTGCGGTACTGAAGATGGAAGACGAGTCGGGCCAGGATGCGAAGGTGCTGGCTGTCCCGGTAGACAAGCTATCCACACTGTATCGAGGACTCAAGGATTATTCTGAATTACCTCCCATCGTTCTCAAGCAAATCGAGCATTTCTTCGCGCACTACAAGGATCTCGAGCCCAACAAGTGGGTAAAAATAGGCGGCTGGGAAGGCATAGAAGAAGCCCGCAAGGAGATCATGCTGGGTGTCGAAAATTTCCAGCGCTCCCCCGACAGGCCGCAATTCTGAACTGCAAGGAAACCCGAATGACTGCACATATCATCGACGGAAAAACCATCGCGCAACAGGTGCGTGCCGAGTGGAAAATTCGCGCCAATGCGTTGAAGACGCGCGGTATCACGCCGGGATTGGCGGTCATCATCGTTGGCGAAGACCCGGCCTCCAAAGTGTATGTCGCGAACAAGGTGAAAGCCTGTGCGGAACTTGGTCTGCATTCAGAACATATCGTAATGTCCGCCGATACACCTGAAGCCGAGCTGCTGGCAAAAATCTTCGCTCTCAATAACGATCCGAAGATACATGGCATTCTGGTGCAACTACCGGTGCCCAAGCACATCGACAGCAATAAGGTGTTGAATGCGATCAATCCTGACAAGGATGTGGACGGCTTCCATCCGGTGAACGTCGGCGCACTGGTCACCGGAAATATGCGCTTTGCGCCCTGCACACCCTACGGCGCGATGAAGCTGCTGGAAAAAAGCGGCGTCGCTATCGAGGGAAAACACGCGGTGGTGGTGGGTCGCAGCAACATCGTCGGCAAGCCGATGGCACTGCTATTGTTGCAGGCCAACGCCACCGTCACCATCTGCACCTCGAAGACCGTGGACTTGGCCAAGTTCACCCGTGATGCAGACATCCTCGTCGTCGCGATCGGCCGGGCCAAGATGATCACGGGCGACATGATCAAGCCTGGTGCGGCGGTGATCGACGTCGGCATGAATCGTACGCCGGAAGGCAAGCTGTGTGGCGATGTGGACTTCGATTCAGCAAAGGAAGTCGCAGGCTGGATCACACCTGTACCCGGCGGAGTCGGCCCGATGACTATCACCATGCTGGTGGCGAACACCGTACAGTCGGCGGAGCGGATATCCGGCCCCTAAAAATAGTTGCAAATAGTTGCGAAAAGTTACAGCCAGAAGTGATTATCAGGATGCAGGACGAATATCAAATATGAAGATGACAAAGAGCATTGTTGTTTTGTTTGCCGCGGTCGGAATGGTTTTTCCGGTTGAAAATGCGATCGCCAGTCTGACCATGACGCAAAGAGAGACTGTCCAGGATATTTCCTGGTCCATAGAAATTCTGGCAATCCTCATCGCCCTTGCGATCGCATGGTTTGTTTGGCGATTGGGCAAGCGGGATATCAAAAACAGGAATTCAAAACGAAACGATTCTATAGAATAAAACCGACATGCCCGGGATTTCATCCCCCCACAACTTTGCTTTTCCTGAATCTGGACAAGACATGCGGATGCATTCCGGCAACAGCAATCAGCCATCACCAAAAATACACGAGATATAGACATCGGCGCTCAATGGAAAGCCATGCACAAGGAAATTGCAGCCAATGCAAAGGGCCGCATTTTCGGCAAGTTATCCAAGGAAATCATGGTTGCGGCGCGCGCCGGCGCAGACCCTGACATGAATCCGCGTTTGCGCCTGGTAGTCGAGCAGGCGAAGAAAGCTTCCATGCCGCGCGAGACGCTGGAACGCGCGATCAAAAAAGGCGCGAGACTGCTCGACGAAGGGGTGAGTCTGGAATGCCTTACCTATGAGGGCTTTGTGCCGCACCAGGTACCGGTGATCATCGAGTGTCTGACGGATAATACCAACCGCACTTATCCCAATATCCGCATGCTGTTTCGCAAGGGACAGCTCGGCGCATCGGGCTCGGTCTCATGGGATTTCAATCATCAGGGAATGATAGAGGCGATCCCTGATTCGACAGATACGGACGCGGAGCTTGCGGCCATCGAGGCCGGCGCGCAGGATTTTGAGCCCGCCGAAAACGGTGCGACGCTATTTCTCACCGACGCGACCGATCTGGATGCGGTCTGCCGTGCGTTGCCGGCATACGGGTTTACCGTACAATCTGCCCAGTTGGGTTACCGGCCGAAACACACGGTGATATTGAACGAAGCCGAGCGCGAGGAAGTGGAAGCATTTCTGGAAGCGCTTGATGCCGACGATGACGTGCAAAATATCTATGTGGGTCTGAGCTAGCCCGGCACACAGCAACGTTCCAGGTATGCGCTGTCAGCTTTTCCGTTTTTCCAGCTCTTCCCACCGCGCCATCGCCGCCGTCATCTCGGTCTCGATTTCCTCGTTGCGTATCTGCAGTTGCTTGGCACGCTTGGCATCGTTACGGAAGATGGTTCCATCCGCAAGGTGTGCGGCGATGTCGCTCTGCTCGCGTTCCAGAATCTCGATACGTTTGGGCAGTTCTTCCAGTTCGCGCGCATCCTTGAAGCTCAACTTGCCTGACGGTTTGGCCTTTTCAACCGGTGCACTTGCCGTGCGCGGCGGGGTTGCGGCAGCAGGTTTCGCCGAAGCAACAGTAGCCTGATACTTTTTCACCCGCACCCAGTCCTCATAGCCGCCGACGTATTCAATCAGCTTGCCGTCACCCTCGAAGGCGATCACCTGCGTCACGACGTTGTCGAGAAACGCACGGTCATGGCTGACCAGAAACAACGTGCCGTCGTATTGCGCCAGCAACTCCTCAAGCAGTTCCAGCGTTTCGATATCAAGATCGTTGGTCGGTTCGTCGAGCACCAGCACGTTGGCGGGTTGCGTGAACAACCTGGCCAGCAACAGACGGTTGCGCTCGCCACCTGAACAACTCTTGACCGGTGAACGGGCACGTTCCGGCGCAAACAGAAAATCGCCGAGGTAGCTGATGACATGCTTCTTCTGCCCGCCGATCTCGACAAAATCCGAGCCCTGACTGATGGTGTCGGCGAGTGTGGCCTCGTCGTCGAGTTGTTCGCGTAACTGGTCGAAATAGGCCACGGAGATTTTAGTGCCGAGTTTCACCTGTCCCTGGTCGGGCTGCAACTCGCCGAGGATGATCTTGAGCAGCGTGCTTTTGCCCGCGCCGTTCGGCCCGAGCAGGCCGATCTTGTCGCCGCGCTGGATGCGGCAGGAAAAATCATCGACGATCTTGCACTCGCCATAAGCCTTGCCAACATGTTCAAGCTCCGCAACCAGTTTCCCGGAACGTCCCCCGGTATCCACGCTCATCTCGACCTTGCCGATTTTTTCGCGACGCGCGGCCCGGTCGCGGCGCAACTGCTCGAGGCGCAGTACGCGGCCTTCGTTGCGTGTGCGGCGGGCTTTTACACCCTGGCGTATCCACACTTCTTCCTGCGCCAGAACCTTGTCGAACCTGGCGTTCACCACCGCCTCATCGCTCAACATGCGTTCCTTGATCGCCTGATAGGCGGAAAAATTTCCGGGGAAGCTCGCCAGCTTGCCGCGATCCAGTTCGACGATGCGCGTCGCAACATTGTCCAGAAAGCGTCGGTCATGGGTGACGAACAACACGGCGCCGAGGAAATTATTCAACAGCCCTTCCAGCCATTCGATGGACGCAAAATCCAGATGGTTGGTTGGTTCGTCGAGTATCAGCACATCCGGTTCTGCCACCAGCGCCTGTGCCAATGCCACCCGCTTGCGCTGCCCGCCGGACATGTCACCTACGCGCTTGTCGGGATCCAGATCCAGTTTGGTGATCGCGGTCTCGATACGCGCTTCGACCTGCCAGCCGTCCTGTGCCTCAAGCTGGGTCTGCAAGTGCTGCATTTCCTCCAGCAACTTGTCGAAGTCCGCATCCGGTTCGGCAAGTTGATGTGATACATGGTGATAATCGTGCAGCAACTTTTGCAGCTTGCCCAGACCTTTCGCCACGGCATCGAACACCGTATCATCGGCATCCAGCACCGGCTCCTGGCTGACGTAGCAGATGCGCGCGGTCGGCGCGCGCCACACCAGGCCGTCATCCAGCGCCCCCTGGTTTGCCAGCACGCGCATCATGCTCGACTTGCCGCCGCCGTTGCGTCCGATCAGGCCGACGCGTTCGCCCTCGTCGAGCTGAAAATCGGCTTGGTCCAGTAATGCGACGTGACCAAAGGCGAGGCTCGCCTTGTCCAGAGTGATAAACGGCATAAGTTGTTTGTATAAAAGATTAAAGAGGAAGACCGGCGAACATGCCGTCCTGAAGCGAACTTTTGTGGATTATACCTTACCGGCTGCCGTCAACTTCTTCAGATCATCGATGATCTGTTTTGAGTGTCGCGAGGTTTCCACGCTCAGATACATTTTCCTGATATTGCCTTGCGGGTCGATCAGGAATGTATAGCGGTGCGCAAACTTGATCAGCCATAAATCCATCAGCGCACCATATCGCGCTGCTGTTTCAGTGCTCTTGTCGGCCAGCAATGGAAATGGCAAATGGTATTTCTTGGCGAATTCCGCATGACTGTTGGTGTCGTCCACACTCACGCCCACCACCTGGGCGCCGAGCGCGGTGATCTGGCTCAGGTCATCACGAAACGAACACGCCTCCTGTGTGCAGCCCGGCGTGTCATCCTTGGGATAAAAATACAGCACCAGCCACTTGCCGCGATATTCCTGCAAGGTATGCAGCTTGCCATTCTGGTCGGGCAGATTGAAATCCGGCGCGGGCTGGCCAACTTTAGGCAATTCACCGGCACGCGCGGCGCGTGCCACCAGCAAGGCCGCAAAAACGATCAACACTGCAAATATGGCCAACCACTTCATTCCATTTCACTCCGACGATATATCCCTGAAACTCCAGAAGCGCAGCAACAGTACGCTCAGCAACGACAGTGCCCCCGCGAATAAAAACGCATCGCCGGCATTCCAGTAATGCCAGATCGTGCCGAACAAAACCCCGGCAGGGATTGCACTGATACCCACGGCGAGATGATACCAGCCAAACGCGGTGCCGCGTTCGCGTTCGTCGGCATACAGGCTGATCAATGCACGTTCCGAACCCTCTCCCAAACCGATCAGCAGGCCATAGAGCACGGTGGCGAACCAAAGTGAACCGCTGTGTTCGACCAGACCGAGCAACACAAAACTCAGCGCATAGCCCGACCAGCTGATGATGGTAATGCGTTGCTTGCCGAACGCATCCGCCATGTGACCACCCGGCAACGAAGCCACAGATTTACAGATATTGAGCACCGCCCAGAGCAACAATACGTGAACCAGGCTCATGCCCAGTTCGTTGCCGCGCAGCAGTATGAATGTTTCCGACGCACGCGCAAAGGTGAACAATACCAGCACCAATAGATAACGGCGCATGGTCGGCGAGAGCAGCGTCCAGGAAAGCCGGACCTGCTGCCCTCCCGGTACTGCCTCCGGAGTGGCAGACTGGGGCGCAGGTTCGCGCACACCGAAGATCAGTACCAGCAGCACCAGTGCGCCCGGCACTGCCGACCACAGTATCACTTCTCCCACCGGCCAGTGCATCCAGCTCAATGCGGCAATGGCGAGCAGCGTGCCGCCCAGCGCGCCGGCATTGTCCATCGCGCGATGAAAACCATAGGCCAGGCCATGTATCTCAGCACGAGCACTGTCTGCCAGCAGCGCGTCGCGCGGCGCATTGCGCAAGCCCTTGCCGGCGCGATCCAGACTGCGCAGCAACAGCAGCGCACCCCAGTTCGACACCAGACCCAGCAGCGGTCGCGCCAGATTGGACAAGCCGTAGCCGAACACCATCAGACGTTTTCGCCTGCCGTGCTTTGCATCGGAATAATGCCCGGCCCACAGCTTGAGCAGGCTCGCTGCAGCATCCGCAACGCCTTCCACCAGACCCAAAATCACCGGTCCTGCGCCCAGCACCGTGGCGATCAGTATCGGAATGAATGGCGTGACCATCTCCGAAGCAAGGTCGTTGAAAAAGCTGACCAGGCCGATCGCAATCACGGTGGCGGGTAATTTGTAGCGGGTCATTTGAAATGCGTCATGTCAGTCGGGGCACGATTGAGCTAAAATGCGCGATGTTGTCCTCGTAGTTAAATGGATATAACCGACCCCTCCTAAGGGTCAATTACAGGTTCGATTCCTGTCGAGGACACCAAAGACATTGCCATCAACTGCCTGAGGTAGCCTGTTACGGATGAATTCCTTAGGTTCACCGATATCCATATCCATGCAATCTGAAATATCACCACCCATCGTGGTAAGAATACTCGATTGGCGGCACCGCATCCAGCTACCCATCACTGTAACAATTCCCTTGCTCTCCCGTCCTGATAGCCATTGCAGAAGCCCGTCCATGGTCCACGTTATCCCGACGGCATGCGCCCTGAAAACTTCTGGATTTGAATTTCGTGATTCGATGGCGACAGAATCAATATTGCAATATCGTCATATCTCGATATATAATTCGTGTTAATACGATATAAAATTTTCATTCACTTACCGAAATCCTGCCGCATCGCCATGGTAAAACAACCCGAACCCGACCTTGACGAGGTCATCAAGGCCCTTGCCCATCCTGTCCGCAGGCAAATGCTCGAATGGCTGAAGAACCCGCAAAAGTCATTCCCGAGCCAGGAGCACTCTTTCGAACTCGGGGTCTGTGCCGGCAAGATAAACGAAAAGGCCAAACTTTCCCAATCGACAATTTCGGTGCATCTGGCGACCTTGCAACGGGCCGGGCTGATCACGCCGCGAAAGGTAGGACAGTGGATCTTCTATTCCCGCAACGAAGAATTGATCGGGAAGTTTCTCGCCCGTATCAACAGCGAGCTTTAATCAGCGCGGGAACATGCGGAACGAATCGGGTAATCCGGGTGAAGCGGAATCGTTGCCCGACCTGAAATATAAGGAGTTGCATAGTTTGACTAACCCAGCATTGAGTATTGGTGTGCCTTCCGAAATGAACAAACCGCGGAATCGAATCAAGGTATTGGGCGTCGGCATTTTCAGCCTGATTCTGGCCCTGGCAGGTTGCGCAAATCTTTCCGGTATCGCCCCCAGCGCTACGATGCTGGTGCCGCATACCCTTGCCAATCAGCCGGATAGCGCGGTCTTTCCGCAGCAACACTGGTGGCAAAGCCTGGAAGACAAACAACTCGACGCGCTGGTGACACGGGCAATCGCAAACAACCACAGCCTGAAGGCAGTGCAAACCCGCATGAATGCCGCCCAGGCGATCGTTGCGGTTGCAGACAGCACACGTTATCCGCAGGTCAATGCGGATGCGGAATCGACGCGCCAGCACCTGAGCGCGAACAGTATCTACCCGCCCCCGCTGGGCGGAAGCAATGTGACGATGAGCACGGCGCGCATTTCAGCGCAGTGGCAGATCGACTGGTTCGGCAAACAGCGCGCGGCACTGGATGCGGCAATCGGGCAGTTTCGCGCGACGCAGGCAGAAGCGCAGGCCGCACAGGTGATACTCGCCGCCTCGGTGGCTCAGCAATATTTCAGCCTGGCGCGCCTGCAGCAGCAACTGCAAATCCTGCAGCAATTGCTGCAAAACGGTGAACATCATGCGCAGCTGGTTGACCAGCGCGTCGCGGCCGGACTGGACAGCAAGTTTGCGCAGCGCCAGGCGGCAACACAGCTTATGCAGACCAGGCGCGACCAGGCTGCGCTGGCCGAACAGATCGCACTGTCCCGGCATGCGATGGCGGTTTTGCTCGGCGCTGAGCCGGGCGAAACCGACCAGCTGGACGCACATCTGCCGACCAACCTCAGTGCGGACATACCCGACCGGCTTCCCGCCGAACTGCTCGGGCATCGTGCGGACGTAGTAGCCGCCCGCTGGCGTGTGGAAAGTGCACTGCAGGGCGTAAAAGAAGCGCGCGCAGATTTTTATCCCAACCTGAACCTGACCGCGTTCGCCGGATTTGAATCACTCACCCTGTCGCAGTGGCTGAAAGCCGATAGTCGCGATTTCGGCGCCGGCCCCGCGATCAGCCTGCCGATCTTCGATGCCGGGCGATTGCGCGCCGAACTGAAAGGTCGTTCGAGCGAAGCCGATGCCGCGATCGAAACCTATAACCAGGCGGTATTGAATTCGCTGCGTGAAGTCGCCGACAGACTGGCGTCCTGGAACGCGTTGCAGACACAGTTGCAGGAACAGAAAAATGTGATCGCCGAATCGACCGGAAGCTTTGACATGGAAAATGCCCGATACCATGCCGGGCTCAGCAACGCTATCAGCGTGCTGGCGGCACAAAACGCTTTGCTGCAGCAACGGCGCACCCTGGTCGATTTGCAGGCGCACGAATCCGATATCTATGCGGGACTGATGCTGGCCCTCGGTGGCGGTTACGCAGCACCCGCTTCGCCCGATAACCGATTAATCAGTGAAGGAATGCAGTAAAAATGAGCGAATCCACTCCCGGAAATATGGCATCGGCAAACGGAAATATGGCCAAGCGCAAAAAATGGATGCTGGCGCTGGCAGGGATTTTTACGCTGGCCGCAATTCTCTATGCAGCGTACTGGTTTCTGGTCAGTCGTAATTACGAGTACAGCGACGACGCCTATGTCGCCGCGGATATCGTGCTGATCACGCCGCAGGTGGCCGGCACCGCGGTGGCGATTTCGGTTAATGAAACCGATTTCGTCAAGGCCGGGGAAGTGCTGATCAGGTTGGACAGCACCAATGCCGAAATTGCGCTGCAGGAGGCCGAGGCACAGCTTGCGCAAACCGTGCGCGAGGTCAGCACCCTGTATAAAACGAACAACAGCCTGACGTCGACGCTGGCCCAGCATCGCGCGGAACTCGAGCAGGCACATACTGCACTGCTCAATGCGCAGGCCGACTTCAAACGCCGGCAATCGTTGCTGGCGACCGGTGCGGTGTCCGAGGAAGATGTGCAACATGCGCAAACTGCACTTCAGGCAGCGCTCGACCATGTCGCTGCATCGAAAGCGGCGCTGGACACCGCCAGGGAACAGCTGCATGGCAATGAGGCACTGACTGCCGGTATCAGTGTCGCCAGTCATCCGCGCGTGCTGGCCGCGGCCGCAAGGGTTAAGCAGGCTTATCTCGACCTGAAGCGCGGCGCTATCATTTCGCCCGTCGACGGCTATGTCGGCAAACGCAACGTGCAGCTGGGGCAGCGTGTCGCAATCGGCATGCCGCTGTTGACCATTGTTCCGCTGCGGGAGATCTGGGTGGATGCCAATTACAAGGAAGTCCAGCTACGCCATATCCGCATCGGCCAGCGTGTCGAATTGACGTCCGACGTGTACGGCAGCAAGGTTGAATATCACGGTCGCGTCAGCGGCATCGGCTCGGGAACCGGCGCTGCATTCGCGCTGCTGCCCGCACAGAATGCGACCGGCAACTGGATCAAGGTCGTACAGCGCGTTCCGGTCCGGATCGCGCTCGACGAACAGGAGGTAGCCGCTCATCCGCTGCGTGTCGGCATGTCGATGGAAGCAACCGTTGATTTGTCTTCACCCGGAAAAGCCGTACTGGCCGATGCAGCTACGCCACGGCAGGAAAACCAGACCAGTGTTTACAGCAGCGACGACAGCAAAATCGATACAATGGTTGCACGGATCATCGCGCGCAATATCGGCAAACAACCCGTGCCGGTGGCGCAGCACTGACAGCACTATCGATGGCGAACCCAGACCAGACAACCACGCCTCCACCGATGAGCGGTGCCACGCTGGTAATCGCCAGCATGGCGCTGGCATTGGCAACGTTCATGAACGTGCTGGACGTTTCCATTGCCAATGTCTCGATTCCGGCGCTGTCGGGCGATCTCGGCGTCAGTTTTAGCCAGGGTACCTGGGTGATCACCTCGTTTGCGGTGGCCAATGCAATCGCGGTTCCGCTGACCGGATTCCTGACCCAGCGGTTTGGCGCGGTCCGCTTGTTTGTGACCAGCATCATACTGTTCGTGATCGCATCCTTCCTGTGCGGGATGTCCACCAGTCTCAGCATGCTGGTATTTTTCCGCGTGGTGCAGGGCGCGGTCGCCGGACCGATGATCCCGCTCTCGCAGTCGCTGCTGCTGTCGAGCTATCCCAAGGCAAAAGCCGGCGTGGCGCTGACCATCTGGTCGATGACGACGCTGGTTGCGCCCATTCTGGGTCCGATACTGGGCGGCTGGATCACCGACAACATTTCCTGGCCGTGGATCTTCTACATCAATGTCCCGATCGGGCTACTCGCGGTATCCGTAACCTGGGCACTCTACCGTCACCGGGAAACACCGACGCGCAAGGTGCCGATCGATTATGTCGGGCTGGGACTGCTGATCGTCTGGGTCGGCGCGCTGCAGATCCTGCTCGACAAGGGCAACGAGCTGGACTGGTTCAATTCGACCCAGATCATCGCGCTGGCGGTTACCTCTGCAGCCGCTTTCTGCTTCTTTCTGGTGTGGGAACTGACCGACCAGCATCCGGTGGTCGACCTCAGTCTGTTCAAGGGGCGCAATTTCTGGTCGGGGACACTGGCCCTGTCGGTCGGCTATGGTGTGTTCTTCGGCAATGTCGTGCTGCTGCCGCTGTGGCTGCAGCACGACATGGGCTACACCGCGACCCTTGCCGGTGCGGTGCTGGCGCCGGTCGGGCTGCTGGCCATTCTGCTGTCACCTTTAGTGGGAAAAAATATCTCCAGAGTCGACCCGCGCCTGTTCGCGACAGTCGCATTCACGGTGTTTGCGCTGATCTTCTGGATGCGTTCACAGTTCACGCCGCAGGCAGATTTTGTGACCATCATGATTCCGTCCCTGATACAGGGCATCGCGATGGCGACATTCTTTGTGCCATTGGTGACGCTGATATTTTCCGGACTGCCGCATGAAAGGATCCCGGCTGCCTCGGGCCTGTCCAATTTCGTGCGTATCATGGCCGGCGGTTTCGGCGCATCCATTTTCACCAGCGCCTGGGTGAACCGGACCAGCGCACACCACGCGGTGCTGACAGAGCATATCAATTACGCGAATCTGGCCAGCCAGTCTGCGATCAGCAGCCTGGATAATACCGGCATGACCAGCCAGCAAACACTGGGATTCATCAACAATCTGGTGAGCCAGCAGGCCTCAACAATGGCGGTCGATGATCTGGCCTGGATTTCCGCAGTGTTGTTCATAGTTATGATCGGGCTGATCTGGCTGATTCATCCGATCAAGTCTGCCGAAAAATCCGAGGCAGCCGTCGGCGGGCATTGATCCGTCTCGCACTGCTGGTGACAGGCAGATTCAACCGAACAATTCTTGCTGCTTGGGTTCCCGTCCAGCCCTGACCAGTTTTTCCAGCGCATCGCGTGCCGCATCGGTGATACCGTGCTGTTTGCCCAATTCAAGCAGCTTTGCCACCGCGCGATCGAACGGATAATCGGCCTCCGACCATTCCTCCACGATCTCCCAGGCTGTGTGCCTGGTCATCTTCAATACCCCCGATCTGACATGCACCAGATGAGCGCTGGTCTTGCCTTTTTTTGCGACGATGGCGATATGCCTTTGCCTGTCCATTAATACCTGTCCGCGTGTCACATGCAGAACTGCGGGAATGAAGTCGACGGTACTGTAATCGGTTGAGTCTTTGGTCATGGCGCATGTTTCAATAATCAATAATATAAGTGTGCTCTGCTTTTACATAACTGGCAAATTGCTGTTGCGGTACTCATCATTTGCATGATGGCACTCAGCCAAAATCATTTGGCATCAATCAAACCGATATGTTTTCAGCTATCCTTTTCAACAGCAGGTTCAACATAATCCCAGTCTGATAAACTGACATGATGCAGCGCAGCCCAATACACAATACATGACAAATAAATTAAAAGCCGTTGGAGCAATGGCGGTCGCACCGCATTTTATGGCTGCGCAGGCGGCCCGTGATGTGCTCAAGGAAGGCGGCAACGCGATCGAGGCAATGGTGGCTGCGGCGGCGACGATTGCGATGGTTTATCCGCATATGACAGGTCTCGGCGGCGACGCGTTCTGGCTGATCCATGAGACGGGGCAGGAACCTGTCGGCATCGATGCCTGCGACGGTGCAGCCGCAGGATTGACCCCGTCGTTTTATACCGATCGGGGATTGCACTGCATCCCGGTGCGCGGACCGCTGGCCGCAAATACTGTCGCGGGAACGGTGTCGGGTTGGGAACGCGCGCTGGAATTCAGCAAGCTGCACTGGAACGGGCGCATGCCGTTGTCGCGGCTGTTCGACGATGCCATCCATCACGCGGAGCGCGGCGTATCGGTCACCGCGAGTCAAATGCGCAGCACAACGACCAAGCAACCGGAGCTGGAGCAGCAGCCGGGATTCCGCGAATGTTTTTTGCCCGGCGGCAAGCCGCCCGAGCAAGGCAGCCTGTTTTTCCAGCCGCGCATGGCCGCGCTGCTGCGCCAACTCGCCCGCACCGGCCTGGATGATTTTTATCGCGGTGAACTGGCCCGGACGATCGCGGCAGATCTGGCGGCATGCGGCAGCCCCGTCGCCCTGGCCGACCTGAATAGCTACCGTGCCCAGCTGGTGAAACCACTGGCGTTGGCTCACAGCCTGGGTACGATCTACAACCTGCCACCGCCGACCCAGGGTGCGGTATCGCTGATGATCCTCGGCATACTCGACCGCCTCAACCTGGAAGAAATCGAGCCGGACAGTGCCGACTACGTACACTGCGTCGTCGAGGCAACCAAGCTGGCGTTCCGTATCCGCGATACCGAAATCACCGACCCGCGCTATATGCGCTACGTGGCGCAGGATTTCCTGAAAACGGAATTTCTCGATCCCATCGCGAAAGAGTTCAAGCCCGACCGGGTGCTGCCGCTGGAAAAAGGCCGCGGCCCCGGCGACACTGTATGGATGGGCGTTATCGACAGTGAGGGACGCGCGGTCAGTTTCATCCAGAGTATCTACCACGAGTTCGGCAGCGGCGTGGTACTCGAACAGAGCGGTCTGAACTGGCAAAACCGCGGTTGCAGTTTCTCGCTGAACGAAAATGCACTGAACGTGCTCAGACCGGGACGCAAACCTTTTCATACGCTGAACCCGGCGCTGGCCCGGCTGGATGACGGGAGAGTGATGGTCTACGGCACGATGGGCGGCGACGGCCAGCCGCAAACCCAGGCAGCGGTATTCACCCGCGCGATCGTCTACGGGCAAAGCCTGCAGCAGGCGGTGAGCGCGCCGCGCTGGCTGCTCGGACGCACTTGGGGTTTGCCGTCAGAAACATTGAAACTCGAGTCGCGCTTCAGCGCGGAAGTCATCGAATCGCTGCGCCGCCGCGGTCACGAAATCGAGATGCTGCAGGATTTCGACGAGGCTGTGGGGCATGCGGGCGCTATCGTTCGTAATGCTGACGGCACGCTGGAAGGGGCATCTGACCCGCGCAGCGACGGCGGCGTTGCCGTCCTTGAATGACATTAGTCTGATTAGCGGGTAATTACTGCGGCGATCAGTCTGCTCGCTGCTTCGTCTCTGTCGTCTGACCGTAACCGGCAAAGCGGCTCTGCGCATCGCGGAATTCCTGTGCACTCAGCAGCACCGGATCGCCGACCTGTAGCGTGCGCAAATACATCTCGCTGAGCGTCTCGACTTCTACCGTGTTGCGGTACGCCCCGGCGAGATCGGTGTCCGCCGCGATCATGCCGTGATTTGCCAGTAGGCATGCCTTGCGATCCTTCAGCGCGAGCAGCGCGTTGTCGGATAATTCCTGCGTGCCGAAGGTCGCATAGTTCGCACAGCGAATGTTGTCCCCGCCGAGTAGCGCGATCATGTAATGGAACGTCGGAATGTCCCTGCGCAAACAGGCCAGCGCTGTCGCCGCGATTGAATGGGTATGAACCACCGCGCCAAACTCTGCGCGCTGCACCAGGATATCGCGATGGAACAGCCACTCACTGGAAGGCTTCCAGCGTCCGCGCGAAGTGCCGTTCATACGCACGAACATGATGTCGTCTTCCGTCAGCCCTTCTGCGCCCATACCGGAAGGTGTGATCAGCATGCCCTCGCCGAATCTCACCGACAGATTGCCGGAAGCGCCGCGATTCAAACCCTGTTCGTCCAGTCGCTTCGTGATGCGCACCATTTCGCTGCGCAGTTCGGATTCGTTCATGATTTCACTTTCTCAAATCCTTTCACGACCTTTATTCAGCACCCCATGCCCAACAAACCCAAAAACTTAATTTTTGCCACAGAGATCACAGAGAAGATCGGCGACATCACAATTACCTGCAGTTTTCTCTGTGTGCTCTGTGGCTAAATGTCTTACCGTAATAACCGCATCGCGCTCGCCTCCGCCTTCACCACGCCACACTCTGTAATCAACCCGGTCACCAGCCGCGCCGGTGTCACGTCGAATCCGTAATTGGCGGCACGCGAATTATTGGGCGTGAGTTGCACGTTGCGCACCTGCCCGTCGTCACACAATCCGGAAATGTGCGTGACCTCTGCTTCAGCGCGCTCCTCGATCGGAATCTCCCTGATCCCGTCCTGGATCGTCCAGTCTATGGTCGGCGTCGGCAGCGCCACATAGAACGGCACGTCGTTGTCGTGCGCTGCCAGGGCCTTGAGATACGTGCCAATCTTGTTGCACACGTCACCGCGCGCGGTGACGCGGTCGGTGCCGACGATCACCATGTCCACCCTGCCGTGCTGCATCAAATGGCCTCCGGTATTGTCCGCGATCACCGTGTGCGGCACGCCGTGCTGGCCCAGCTCCCACGCGGTCAGGCTCGCGCCCTGGTTGCGCGGGCGAGTCTCGTCCACCCACACGTGCAATGGGATGCCCGCATCGAACGCCTTGTAGATCGGTGCCAGCGCGGTGCCCCATTCGACAGTTGCCAGCCACCCCGCATTGCAATGCGTGAGGATGTTTACTGTTGATTTCTTCTTTTCATGCATCGCACGGATCAGCTCGCTGCCATGCTCGCCGATCTTCGAACAGATTTCTACATCTTCATCGGCGATGCGCGCCGCTTCCTGCCAGGCCGCCGCGGCGCGTTCGCTCTCCGGCAACGGCGCAAGCAGTGCGCGCATCTTCTCGATAGCCCAACGCAGATTCACCGCCGTCGGACGCGCTTTGAGCAGCATGTCGCAGGTCGCCTTCAGCGCTGCATCCGAGGCATGGTGACGCATCGACAGCGCTACACCATAGGCCGCCGTCACGCCGATCAGCGGCGCACCACGCACCTGCATGTCCCTGATCGCGCGCTCCGCATCGCGCATGCTCTCCAGCCGTAGCGTGGTGAAGACATGGGGGAGTTTCGTCTGGTCGATAATCTCCACCGCCGTGTTGTCGGCGGTGGGCCAGAT
>JBBRFZ010000025.1:0-24848 GCA_038241165.1 Burkholderiales bacterium
TGCGTCTCGGGCGTTGCCGGGCAATGCAAAGCCAGATAATCGCAGTGCGGCAACATCGCCTCGACGGTTTCAAAATAGGTCGCCCTTTTTTCCAGATCGGCAGACAGGCGGCTCCGATTGGAGTAAAGGATGGACATGTCAAAGCCGCGGGCGCGCTGCGCCGTAGCCTGGCCGACCCGGCCCATGCCGACGATGCCCAGCCGTTTGCCGGTGACCTGCCTTCCGAGCATGAAGGTCGGGCTCCACGACTTCCATTTTCCGGCACGAATAAGGCGCTCACCTTCGCTGGCACGCCTGGCCGCGCCGAGCATCAGCAGCATCGCGATCTCTGCGGTAGCGTCGGTCAGCACATCGGGCGTGTTGGTGACGACGATGTTGCGCGCCTTGGCCGCGGCAAGATCGACGTAATCGACGCCGACCGAGAAACAGACGATGGCTTTGATTGAATCCGGCAAACGCGCGATCACGTCGGCAGAAAGCTTTTCGGTATGGCAGGGCAGGAGGATATCGGCACCCTGCGCCAGCGCGATCAATTCGTCGGTCGTGTATAGCCTGTCGTCGCGGTTAAAACGGGGCTCGTAATCCCTGCGCAATCGATCTTCCACGGCTTGCGGCAGCTTGCGGGTGACCAGCACTGTTAATTTGTTGTTCATTGACTGTCCTTCGCGCGGTTGTTAGGCAGAATCGCAATAGTAGCGCGCCGAACACAGCGCTGTGAAGTTATGTTTAAATGCTTTCTTATTTCTCTATAATTATTTCACTATAATTATTTCTTTGAAATTATTTCTTTGGGGGAGGTCCAACATGCCACATGCGATCAGAGTTCATCAGACCGGCGGTCCCGAGGTGTTGAAATGGGAAGCGGTCCAGGTAGGCGAGCCCGGCCCCGGCCAGGTCAGGCTGAAACAAACTGCCGTCGGTCTGAATTATATTGATGTCTATCAGCGCACCGGTCTCTACCCGCTGCCGCTTCCTTTCGTGCCGGGCATGGAGGCGGCCGGGATCGTGGATGCGATCGGTGAAGGTGTCACCGGCTTGAAACCGGGTGACAGGGTCGCCTATGCAATGGTGATCGGTGCCTATGCCGAGATCAGGTTGCTCCCGGCAGACAAGGTGGTCAAGTTGCCGGATACGATCGCCGACAGCACCGCAGCGGCGATGATGCTGCAGGGCATGACCGCGCGCTACCTGATCCGCGATATCTACAAGGTCAAACAGGGCGACACAATACTGATACACGCCGCAGCCGGCGGGGTCGGGCTGATCGTCTGCCAGTGGGCCGCCGCACTGGGCGCGACCGTGATCGGCACCGTGTCCAGCGACGAGAAAGCCGCGCTGTCCAAAGCCAACGGCTGCCACCATCCGATCGTCTACACCCGTGAGGATTTCCAGGCACGGGTACTCGAAATCACCGACGGCAAAAAGCTGCCTGTGGTGTATGACTCGGTCGGCAAGGATACTTACCTGAAATCGCTGGACTGCCTGCAGCCGCGCGGCATCATGGTGTTGTTTGGCGCGTCGTCGGGTCCGGTTCCGCTATTCGATCTGTCGCTACTGGCGCAAAAAGGCTCGTTGCTGATCACCCGGCCGACACTCGGCACCTTCGTTGCGACCCCGCAATTGCTGGCGGAAAATTCTGCGGATCTGTTTGCTGCGGTGGGTTCCGGCAAGGTGAAGATACACGTTAATCAGACCTATCCACTGAAGGACGCGGCGCAGGCACACCGCGACCTCGAAGCCCGCAAAACCACCGGCTCTACGGTGTTGACCGTCTGATATGGCCAAGCCGGTTGCCTGCCAGGTCGCCTGGGCAACCTGCCCGGTTATTTTGCTGCGTTGACGCTGCCCAACTGCACCCGGACGACCGAAATGGCCTTGTCCATTTTCCTGAATCTCTGCGTCCCGAACCACACGGTGATGACCCCGCATGGCAGGCAGATGAATCCGGTCACGGTAAACCAGATTTCGTGCGAAAAATGAATGATCGATACCCCGGCGATGAACAGCGCGACGCCCGAGCGCAGGTATGACATCAGTGTGCGCTCGTTCGCCAGCAGGGTGCGGTCTATGGCCAACTGATCCCTCAGGATCAGTTCTGCACTGTCGAATTGCGTATAAGGATTGTGTCCCATTTTATGTTGTTTCCGGTCTTGTTATTGTTGGCAAAGCCAAATATCCGCATGCATGGATAAGCATATTCTAATCCATTGGCCAATCACGGTGTTCCCAAATTAGCCTGATCGGCGTCAGTCCCCCATCGCCATTTCCAGTTCCAGCCAGCTTTCTTCCAGTTCTGCCACTTTCGCTTCCAGCCGTGCGTGTGCCGCATTCAGTTCACTGATCCTGTCGCGGTCTGGGCCGGCGTAGGTGGCGGGATCGGCGAGTTGCAGGTTGACCGCGGCGAGTTCTGCCTGTGCAGCGGCCAGCGCAGTTTCGAGTTTGCTTTGTTTGGATTGCAGCGCCTTGCGGTTGGGCCTGGGCACACTTTGCACGCGAGACTTTTCCGTCGCGGCGACTGCCTCGCGCGGACGGCGGGTCTCGATCCAGTTCTTGTAGTCTTCCAGGTCGCCATCGAACAATTTTGCCTCGCCGTCGGCGACCAGCCACAGTTCGTCGGCCACCGCGCGGATCAGGCTGCGGTCGTGCGACACGATCACCACGGCGCCGGTGTATTCCTCAAGCGCGATAGTGAGCGCATCGCGCATATCCAGATCGAGGTGGTTGGTGGGTTCGTCGAGCAACAGGAGATGCGGCTTCTGCCAAGCCAGCAACGCGAGTGCGAGACGACTCTTTTCGCCGCCGGAGAAACTCGCGACCGGACGGTCTTCGCTGTCACCGGCCAGACCGAAACGACCGAGGAAGCTGCGCAGCGCAAGCGTGGTTTCCTTCGGCGCGAGTCGTTCCATGTGCTGCAGCGGTGTGGCGGCGCGGTCGAGATTTTCCAGCTGGTGCTGGGCGAAGTAGCCGATACGGATGTCGGGGGTTATCTCCAGCTTGCCCGAGGTGGGTTGCAATTCGCCAACCAATAATTTGATCAGTGTGGATTTCCCCGCGCCGTTGGGGCCGAGCAGCGCAATGCGCGCACCGGAACGCAGCACCAGGTCGATGTTTTTGAACAGCGTCTTGTCACCATAGGCGAAGCCCATCTTCTCCGCGCGCATCAATAAATCAGGGCTGCGTTCCGGTGCCTCGATCTCCAGTTCGAAATGACCGTCGGTGACATGCACCGCGGCGATGCGCGTGATCCTGTCCAGCGCCTTGATGCGACTCTGTGCCTGTTTGGCCTTGGTAGCCTGGGCGCGGAAGCGGCGCACGAAGTCTTCGAGGTGCGCGATTTTTTCCTGCTGCTTGTTGAACGCCTGGTTCTGCTGCGCGATCTTCTCCGCACGGGCTCGTTCGAAGTCGTCGTAGTCGCCGGTGTAGCAGTCTATGGTCTGGTCGTGCACATGCGCGATGCGGTTGACACAGGCGTTGAGGAATTCGCGGTCGTGCGAGACCAGCAGGATGCTCCCTGCATAGTGCGCCAGATATTGCTCGAGCCACAGGATCGCTTCGAGATCGAGGTGATTGGTGGGCTCGTCGAGCAGCAGCAGGTCGGCGCGGTGCATCAGTGCGCGCGCCAGGTTCAGGCGCATGCGCCAGCCACCGGAGAAGCTGGTGACCGAACGTTCCAGCGTATCGTTGGCAAAGCCCAGCCCGTTCAACAGCTGCGCGGCGCGCGCCCCGGCACCATAGCCGTCGATGGCCTCGAAGCGTTGCTGTGCATCGAACCATGCCGCGTCGTGATTTTCCTTCGCCAGTGTTTGTTCCAGCATGCGCAGTTCCACATCCCCGTCGAGCACGAACTCCAGCGCGGGTTGGTCGGAGCTGGCGATTTCCTGTTCGACGAACGCGATGGTCTTGCCGGACTGCATCGCAATCTCGCCGCCGTCCGGCTTGATCTCGCCGCGGATCAGGCGGAACAGCGTTGATTTGCCGCAGCCGTTCTTGCCGACCAGGCCGATGCGCTGGTTGGTGTAAGCCTGCAGATTCACGTTCTGCAGCAGCGGGATGCCGCCCTGCAGGTAGGACAGATTCTGGATATTGAGCATGGGCAAGATGATAGCAGACGGTGCGGGTCGTTCCGCGACATGGGCAGACAGGCTACAATTCCGGAAGAGGAACCGGGCACCAGGCCCGAATTGATTACACTTGTGGATTGAGGCGATGATGCCGAAAAACGAAACCAGGGTTACTGCCCGATGAAAAATTCCACTTTGCAAACCGGACCACGCGAAATCGTCATCCCTTACAGGGCCATCCCGCTGGAAATTCCGGAGGGCATGAAGCGCAACGAGTTCTTCAACAGCACGGAAAACCTGAACGACCTGGTGAACAACAACGGCCTGTTAATGAACCCGGAAAATCTGTTGTTGTACCGCAAGGCGCTGGGCCACAGCACCGAATTCGATTGCTCGATTATCTACAACACCTCCAAGACCATACTCAACCCGATGGGACGGCCGGTGCGGCGCACGCAGGTCGCGGATAACGTCAGGCAGGTATGGAACCGGATGAACCAGATCATCATCGATTATATGCTGGAACAGTATCCCGATCCTGCCGAGGCGCTGATCCTGGCCGGCGAGGCAAGTCTGGATGCGACATGGCCGCTGACTTCTCCGGGTGTCCCCAGCATCCGCATGCTGCACAATCACTTCATCGTTTTTCCGATGGCGACATTGCGCAACGCCAAACCGGCCGATGCCAGCAACCCCAATCTTACCGACGGTGGCCAGCACAGCCTGTTCCAGGCATACATGCGTGATGTGTATCGGGAGTTTTTCGACAAGGCGCTGAACCTGCGCATTCTCAAGCCTGCCAGTGGCGCGGATGCCCGTATCGCGTTGACCGGTTATCCGCAGGGATTGCCCAGCTGGGAAATACAGGGCGGTGCCAGCGCACTCAGGGACGTGAACTTCTGGCGTGAGTACGACGAGGTGCTGAAGGGCTTCATCGATTTCTATCGCAGTTTCTTTTCCCAGGTCTCCGCGCACAACGCACCGATGCTGCCCGATGTGTATTTTCCGGAACAGGTGGAAAGCGTGCTGCTGTTCAACAACAATTTCATGAAGACCGCGAAGAAGGTACGCGACCTGTGCATCGTGGACGCGAAATATGCCAATGCGATACGCTGGCAGCCCGCCTTCAAACAGCTTGTCTACCGCAACGATGCGGGCAAACTGATCGTGACCATCAGCCAGAACTCCATCGGCAACGCAATCACCGAACTGCTCGGTGTCGTGGTGAATCGCATCCCGGATGCCGATGCCTATGCCCGCCACGAGCCCGCACTGATCGCGCATTTGCTCGAAGTGCGCCGCCGTCTTGTCGAGGCCGATCTTGGCGATGGGATCGCTACTGCCTATTGGGCCAAGGAATGAGAATGTCCGATCGAATATCTACAATGAAAGATCTCCCGCCTTCTCCCGTCTGGACACATTTCGCCACACTGTGTGAAATCCCGCGTTCCTCGTTGCATGAGGCGGCGCTGCGCAATCATCTGATCGAATGGGCGAACACTCGCGGCATCGGGTCTATCGTCGATGCGGCAGGCAACCTGATCCTGAACAAGCCCCCCAGCCCGGGCTGCGAAGGGCAGCCCGGCGTGATCCTGCAGGGCCACCTTGACATGGTGTGCCAGGCCAACACCGGTACGGCGCACGATTTCGAACGCGACGCTATACGCACTGTGGTTCGAGACGGCTGGGTGATCGCGGAGGACACCACGCTGGGCGCGGACAACGGTGTCGGTGTCGCACTCGCGCTGGCCGCGCTGGACGACCCCGGCCTGCTGCATCCGGCGCTGGAGGTGCTGCTCACCGTTAACGAGGAATGCGGCATGGACGGTGCGCGCGGGCTGGTGCCGGGCACGCTGCACGGCAAAACGCTGATCAATCTTGATACAGAAGAATGGGGGCATTTCTACCTGGGCTGCGCGGGTGGCGTGGATGTGGAGGTACGCCACGATTGCACACTCGAAAAAGTGCCGCCGGACTATGCGCTGCTGCAGTTCGAAGTGTCCGGCCTGCGCGGCGGCCACTCCGGCATCGACATCCATCTCGGGCGCGGTAACGCGATCAAGCTGCTCGCCGAAGCGCTGCGCGACCTGTCCGCGCACACCGACGTGCGATTGATTGCATTGAAAGGCGGCAGCGCACGCAATGCGATCCCGCGCGAGGCGTTCGCCGTGTGCGCGCTGCCGGCAGCCCTTGCGGCCAGCATCGACGAATGGGTAACGCACCGGCACCAGTCATGGCGGACGCGGTTCGCGGAGGTCGATGCGAACGTGTCGTTCACCTGCATGCATGACGACATGCCGCCGGACAGTGCTGTTGCAAACACGGAACGCGACCGTTTGCTGGCTTTCCTGGACAGTGTCACGAATGGTGTTTCGTTGGTCAGCGAAGACTTCCCCGGTGTGACCGACACCTCGTCCAACCTCGGCGTGGTTGCGCTGGAAAACGGCGCGTTCAGGGCGACGTTTAAGGTGCGCTCGTTGCACGATGCGCGGGCGGATGCACTGGCCGACAAGATGGTTTCATATGCTGCCGGTTATACCCTGCACGCGTGGAAGGACGGCGCGTACCCGGGCTGGACGCCGGACCCGACCTCCAGCATGCTCGCGTTGTGCCAGCGGGTGTATACCGCGCAATTCGGATCACCCGCATCGTTGCAGGTGATCCACGCCGGGCTGGAATGCGGCCTGCTCGCCGCCAGCCATCCGCATCTGGACATGATCTCGTTCGGCCCGGACATACACGGCGCGCACGCGCCCGGCGAACGGGTCGGGATAGAATCCGTCGCGCGCTGCTGGCAATTGCTCAAAGCCGTGTTACAAGCACAGGCAACAGCATAATTTCCCATACAAACATGACAGCTACTCTCCCCATCCTCTCCCTGCTCGAAACCCGCGTGCTGGGTGTGCTGGCCGAAAAGCAGCGCACGGTGCCGGATACTTATCCCCTGACGTTGAACACCCTGGTGTCGGGCTGCAATCAGAAGACCAGCCGCGAGCCTATCACCGAGGCATCGGAATCCGAGGTGCAGGCGGCAGTTGATAGCCTGAAGTCACTGTCGCTGGTGATCGAATCGAGCGGCGGGCGGGTAGCGCGTTATGCGCACAATGTCGAGCGGGTGCTGCACATTCCCACGCAGTCGACGGCATTGCTGACCATGTTGATGTTGCGCGGACCGCAGACGGCCGGCGAGTTGCGCATCAACAGCGAACGCCTGCACAGCTTCGCCGACATCTCTTCGGTGGAAAGTTTTCTGGTGGAACTGGCGGAACGCGCGGCGGGCGCCCTGGTGATGGAACTGCCGCGCCAGCCCGGTGCGCGCGAGAACCGTTGGACGCATCTGCTCTCCGGCGCACCCGCTGTCGAACAACATTCAGCCGCACCTGCCGGCCATTCGGGCGATGTGACGGTGGGTGAAATCGCCGCGCTCAAGGCCAATGTCGCGAAACTGGAAACCGAGTTGAATGATCTGCGTGCCCTGGTCGGCAGGCTGTATGCGGAGCTGGGCATTTCAGCCGACTAGAACAATGTCCGCGCATGGAGAGGCAAGAATGAAACTGCTGCTCTACGGAACACTATCCTGCCATTTGTGTGAACAGGCCGAGGCGGTACTTCATGCGGCAGGAGTCACGGCCGAATATACCGACATCGCCGAAGATGAAGCGTTGCTTGCAAAATACGGCATGCGCATTCCCGTGGTGCGGCGCGTTGACAATGGTGCCGAGCTCGGTTGGCCGTTCGATGCTGCGGCACTGGCACAACTCAGTACCTAGCGCGCCCGATACCGATCACCCGGATCAAATTCAACCGCGGGTCAAATCTAGCCAACGCTCTGCAGGACAGAGACGGATGTGCCGCTCAGTGGCACATCCATGAGCCGGCTATTCTTTTTTCCTGCTCATCACAAACCATAACAGGGCCGCGACGGCAATGATGATGGCAAGCAGTCACATCCAGTAACTTTCCAGGAATCCTTTCTCTTCGACCGGTTGCCCCGGCGCCGCCGTCGTTACGGGTACAGGTTGCGATGCTGCTGCCGGCACTTGCGTCGCTACCGCCGGGGCTGGTTTGGCTACTTTCTTGACGATCTTCCTGTGCACTCTGTGCTTCTTGACCACAGCTTTGGCCGCAGACTGTGACTTTCAGTGATAAATGTCACGCAATCTTCAGCGCTATGTGGCGCCGTCTGCATAAAAACCGTGTCTTCCAGTGAAGTTGATTCCCAGTTTCGATCACCGGTGATCAGTGCATTGCTTGCGATCGTGGTCGGCCACTCGACACTCGCGAGGGACTGAATTCGGCTACATCACCAGCCGTTCAATGTTGGAGCCAAAAGCAGCCGCTCGACGCCGCTCTCGACCCGCTGCAGCCGGTCGTGAATGGCCGCCTTCGGGATGGCATCGAAGTGCACGACGATTCCCCCGCTCAGATCAATCCAGCCGCTGCCTGACCGATCGCGTTCGTACACCAGCTTTGAGTATTGCTCAACAACATGGTACATTCGCGCGATACAGCGCAGTTGCGCACTAAGTGCAGGCAACGACTCTTAACACATACCGACAGAACGACGGCCATGACTGAAACCCCAAGCACCACTCCAATTGCAACCGCACCACTCGATGTTGTAACACGGTTCCTGCACCTCGGTCTCGCGGTGTTCGGCGTGTGGGCGTGGCTAATCGGTTCGGGCTGGATCGGGGCGGGCGCGGCCGACTATGAAAAGCCCGACCATTTCTGGTACATCCAGCACCGCTGGGTAGGCATTACGTTCACGGTGTTCCTGCTGGCACGGATCCTGTGGGGATTCGTGGGTCCGGCGAGCGTACGGTTCGTCAACTGGGTGCCGTGGACGCGGGCGCGCCTGAGACTGGTCGCCGAGGACGTGCGTTCGCTCCTGCGATTACGCATCCCCGATCGCCCCACCCACGTCGGCCTGTCCGGATTCGTGGAGGCGCTCGGCTTGCTCGTGTTCCTGTGGCTGGCCCTCAGTGGCCTGAGCAACGCGATCACGATCACGCCCGGTGTCAAGCTGACTGCCGCGTTGCCGCACTTCATCAAGCATTGGCACCAGATCGGCAACGTGCTGGTGCCAGCGTACCTGATCTTGCATGTGGGCGGCACAGTGGCGCACAGCGTTGTCGGCAAACAGGTCTGGAAAAAGATGCTATTCCTCGAGTGAGACACGCAGCGCGGTCCGCCCAGTGCTGCTGGATCGCGCGACCCTGTGGACTACGACTTAGCGGCCGATGCCGAAGCTGGCCGGCCCCGCTTGGATGGTTGACTACCTGAACATCTGGATCGCGCTGATCACCCGTTTCAGCCCTTCGCAAGCGACTACTTTGCGGCGTGCATCTGCCCCGGCCGAGCGGCCGGTGTTGCCCGTTCAACAACTTCGACGAAGGGCAGCTTCTTATGATGCTGAAGGACTTCAACGGGTCGTGAGCTGCCTTTGTCATGCGTGTTCAGCACGTGCGTCTGGACATCAGCATGCCGCACCAAGGCGCTTGTACGCCCCCTGATCACTTCGGCTGCCCGCCTTGCTTTTGACGACGGCGTGGTGGAGGTGGCTAGAAGCATTCTCGTGATAGGTGACAGCTAGCGCTGACAGAACGGTGCCACTCAGCGCCGAAAGTCACAGCAGGCACTTCCGCCTTGACTGTCGGTGCAGGCACTGCCTGCTCTGCCACTGCAACCGGCGCGGGTGCGACGACCGTTTCCGGTTTCGATTGGGTCGCGCAGGCGGATAAAGCCAGCAGCGTGACAAGCAGCGCTGCAGACACAGGCATATTGTGCATTCTAGACATCAAATTCTCCAAAAATTGACGGGGGAAAGGTGGACGAACTAATCGAAGCTGTGCATCCATAAATTGGCTGTCGCGTTTCGGTGCATGCCTTTTTATTCGGATTATCAGCTCAAGCTGGAATGGGCAATGCCGGATAAATCCACACCTCGCCAGTAAAGTATTCAATCGACTTCCCAAGTGACGCTTCCGACCGCCGGATTTTTGACGGCCGGTCCCACCACTGGCGAAGCGGGTAATATCACCCGCTTGCATAAAATCACCGCGCAAGATACTTGAAGTCAATAGATAATGTCGCGCGCATTATCCAAACATAAAGATATCAAGCCACCGAACAACCATGTCCGTCGCGCAAACCATTATCCCGATCTTCCTGCTGATCCTGTTGGGCGCATCCATGCGCCGCTGGTTCGGCCTGAGCCCGGACTTCTGGCCGCAACTGGACCGGTTGATCTACTACGTATTCTTCCCCGCACTGCTGTTCAATACGCTTGCGCATTTCCAGATCGACTTCGGCGCCGCAACACCGATGCTGATTGTTGCCACGCTGTTCATGTGTGCCGGGATGGCAATCGGCTATGTCGCGAAATATTTTCTGCACGCCCCGCCCAAAGTTTACTCGGCGACTTTCCAGACCTCATTCCGTTTCAACAGTTACGTCGGCCTTGCGATCGCCGGCGGATTGCACGGACAACAGGGGCTCGCCGCCATCGGTCTGTTGATGGGCTTCATGGTACCGTTTGCAAACGTCGCTGCGGTACTGATGCTGGCGCGCCACAGCGAGAGCCACTGGCTCAAGGAGATCCTGCTCAACCCGCTGATCATGGCCACTGCGGGCGGCATCGCCTTCAGCCTTGCGGGTATTTCATTGCCGTCGATGTTCAACATCACGCTGGGTTTGTTGTCTCAGGCTTCGCTGCCAATGGGTCTGATCGCGGTCGGGGCGGGACTGCGTATACAGGGACTGCACAGCAATCCCGGCACGTTGTGGTATGGCGTGACAGTCAAGTTACTGGTGCTGCCCGCCATCGCATGGGGCCTGGCGACGGCATTCGGATTGAGCGGCGTGTATTTCCACATCACCGTGTTGATGGCCGCGTTGCCGGTGTCCACGGTGTCATACGTGCTGGCCAAACGCATGGGCGGCGACGGCGACACGATCGCAGCGCAGGTAATGTTGAGCACGCTGCTGTCCGCACTGACGCTGCCGCTCTGGCTGCTGCTGATGGGGTTATGAGGCTGCATGATGCCGCGTTTTCGGCATCATGTTTGAAATCGAACCGCAGTTAGAATTTCATGACCGCGTCATTCTCTATTCTGACTTTTTGTTCTACCTCCAGACTGGGTTGGGTTGCCTGATTGAAAGTGCGCATTTCACCGTTATCCATTCTCACGGTGATATCGTACGAAGTGGCCTTCTTCGCGTTTTTCTCGATCTTGTTGCCGGCGACCGCGCCGCCTACCGCGCCGGCGATTGTTGCCAGATCACGCCCTGTACCATTGCCGACCTGATTGCCCAGCAAGCCGCCCAAGACTCCGCCGGCCACCACGCCCAGACCTGAGCCCTTTCCTTCCTTTTCAACCGGATTGATGGATACCACCACGCCGCAGTTGTTGCAGACGGCTTGGGGCGCGGGCGGAAGGCTTGCCATGGCCTGTTTCGATTTGGCCTTTGCAGCAGCCCTGCGTTGTTCGGCAACGCGCTGCCTTTTCTCGGCTGCCGCAGTTTCTTCCTGTTTACGTTTTTCCTTGGCCTGCTCAGCGGCATCCTGTTTTGCTTTTTCCGCGACCTGCTGGTCGGCGATTAATTGCTGCCTTGCTTCCCCGACTGCCTTGTCGACTGCCGCCTGAATCTGCGCCGCGTTTTCTGCGGCAGTGGGCTTTTGCGAGCAACCGGTGACGAGAGTGACCGATGCGAGGGCCAGCACAACGGTAATGATATATACGAAACGCTTGTGCATCGGGTTTTTCAATTTATCCTCCATAGACCAATCGGGCTGGTTGGTATGCTTTTCCAACCAGCGTAAGACTTGGCAATGGGACAAATAGTTCAGCACAACACTACATTTCAGCGCACCAAACCTGCGGCGCTCACTTCATGCAGTCACAGGTCCGGCAAGAATCAAATTGCTTTCAATGCCGCCAGCGCCGTTTCGTAATCGGGTTCTTTCTTGATATCGCTGACCATCTCGGTATAGCGCACCACATCATTGCCGTCCAGCACGACCACCGCGCGTGCGGTGAGACCGGCCAACGGGCCGTCTGCGATCTTGACGCCATAGTCGCGCATGAACTCGCGCCCGCGCATCACGGAAAGATTGTCCACGTTGTCCAGCCCTTCGCTGCTGCAGAAGCGCGCCATCGCGAAAGGCAGGTCGGCAGAGATGTTGATCACGACAGTATTGCTCAGGTTGGCGGCTTCCTTATTGAAGCGACGCGCGGAAGCCTGGCAAGTCGGGGTATCCAGGCTGGGCACGATGTTCAGTACCTTGCGCTTGTTTCCATAGTTGCCCAGGGTGATATCTTTAAGGTCCTTGTTGACCAGCGAGAAGGCAGGCGCGCGGTTGCCCACTTGTGGAAAGTCACCGTACAGTTTTACCGGTGTGCCTCCAAGCGCTGTGGTCAGGTTTGTGCTTTTGCTCATTCTGTTCTCCTTTGGAAAAGTACGCGATGCGAATGACATCTGATTCGGATCATTTCGAGATTGAAATAATACTCTTACCGTATCTTCACGCAAGGATGGATCTGTTCCCTTGACCGAAATTCAGTCCGGGATTGACCATGATTTATATATGGTCATATGGCACAGGATCGAATCAATATGGCGCAGCAAGTACAATAGCCCCGGGCTGGCGAGGAAATCCTGCGGGAAATCCGGCAGAGCAACCGATTGTATACGGCAGTTCAGCATCGGGATTCGATACACCCGCGTCAACGTATGGCCGTACAAAGGAGAAAGCAAATGCAGGAAATCTTGGGCTATTCCATTTTTGGCAACTCCGTATTCGATTATTTGTCATCGCTCGGATTATTCCTCGGCGGCATGGCGATTGTTTACATATTCAAACGATACGTTTTAATCCGGTTGAAAAAATGGGCTGACTCGACTGAAACATCAGCTGATGATCTGCTGGTAAAGGCAATCGATAAATCCCTGGTCCCGGTAATTTATATCGGTGTGTTCTATATTGCATTGCATACCCTGATTCTTTCGCCGGATTTCAAGCAGGGGTTGAGAATCGCGGCAATCGTTCTGATCACCGTGCTCGCTGTCAGGGCTGTTATTGCCGCGGTCAATTTTGGGCTTGGATCTTATTTGAAGAGTACTGTCGATTCGGACGGAAGCGAAAAGCAACTCAAGGGAATTCGCGGGCTGGTTAATTTTGCAATCTGGGTGATTGCACTGGTCTTCCTGCTGGACAACCTGGGCGTAAAAATTTCAGCCGTAGTTGCGGGACTGGGCGTTGGCGGCATCGCGGTTGCCCTGGCTGCCCAGGCAGTGTTGGGCGATCTGTTCGGTTACTTCGTGATCTTCTTCGACAAACCTTTCAAGATTGGCGATTTCATTATCATCGATGACAAAATGGGTGCTGTAGAATATATCGGGATCAAGACCACCCGGATTCGCGCGATAGGCGGTGAGATTTTGATTTTCTCCAACAAGGATCTGACCAATTCCCGCGTCCATAACTACAAGAAGATGGAAAAACGCAGAGTCGTCTTTAAACTTGGCGTGGTCTACCAGACGCCTTTCGAAAAACTGAAGGCCATCCCCGCCATCGTCAAAGGTATCATTGAAAGGCAGGAAGACACCACCTTCGACCGGGGACATTTTGCCACTTACGGCGACTTCAGCCTGGGTTTTGAATTCGTCTACTACGTAACCGGGGCGGACTACACCAAATACATGGATAGACAGCAGGCCATCAATCTGGCGATTTACGAAGCCTTCGAAAAAGAAAAGATCGAGTTTGCCTATCCGTCACAGACTCTTTTTGTGAACAAGGCGGCTGGTTGATAGAATTTCGGCAAGGGTGCTAGTCATCCGTTTCGGCATGATATTCAGGGCTACCCTTAATCGGTCGATCTTCCGGATTGGTGATACGGTCGGTTGATCTTCGCGATTCATGATCAGGGCGTTGGCGTTCTCGTCTTTCCATTCTGGGCAAGAAGTTCTCCGCCATCGTGTGATAAATCGGTGTCGGGCACACCAGCCGGGAGCAGGCTTTGGCAATGAACGCGGCAGCCATCAGCGGCAAAACCATCTCGTGGTTGTCTATCATCTCCATGACGATGACGAAGGCGGTGATCAGTGTCTGGGTGACCCCGGAAAAATATGCAACCATGCCAAGTATGATTGTTGCACCCGTCGGCACGGAGGGGAAGAAGGGTGCGATATTGGAACCGAGTCCCGCACCTGCGGAAAGTGTCGGTGCCATGATCCCTCCCGGGATCCCGCTGATATATGAAATCAGCGTGGCGATCATTTTCAGCAGGCCATAGCTTTGCGGCAATACAGAATTGCCATCGACCAGTGTTTTAGCTTCATTGTAACCGCTGCCGTATGTGTTGTTGCCCGAAGCCAGACCCACCAGTACCAGCAGCAAGCCGCAGACTGCGGCGAATGCAACAGGCCTCTCATGAATAAAGGCACCAATACGCCCCCCCAGGCCTTTGTTGACCTCGATGAGTGAACGGCTGAACGCGCCACCCAGCAGCCCCCCCACGACGCCGCAAAAGACCACCACATACCATTCCTTGCCGAATCCCATCGATTCGGAAGTGTGGCCAAAATAGGAATAATTCCCGAGCACGGCAAGTGATGCGATACCGGCAATGATGACCGTCATGAGGATGGTCGTGCTGTTGTGTTCTTCGAAGGAGCGGCTCATCTCCTCGATGGCGAACACGATACCCGCCAGCGGCGTATTGAACGCGGCGGCCACGCCGGCGGCGGCACCGGCCAGGATCAACCCCTTTTCCAGATCGTGTCTGGGAAAGCGGGCAAGGCTGCCGAGTTTATGCATGATGGATGCGCCGATTTGCACAGTGGGGCCTTCGCGTCCCACCGCGGCCCCGCACATCAGCCCGAAAATCGTAAGCAGGATTTTCCCGGCCGTCACGCGCCACGAAAGCACCTGCTCGCGCACTTTGCCACTTTCTTCCGGGTCAAGCGAAGCAATGATTTGCGGTATACCACTGCCCTGGGCGCCGGGGAAATACTTTCGGGTGACGTAGAATATCAACGCGATACCGAGGGGGGTGAACAACAGCGGCAGGTAAGGCGAAATGACAATGATTTTGTGGAATACGTCGTTCGCCCAGTTCGCAGCGACAGCAAACAGGATCGCAGCCAACCCCACGGTGACAGCCCCGCTAAAGAACACCAAGCGGCGCTTCCATTCCAGAATCGTGTCCTCTTCCGGCAGGGGAAATTTCATCGGTTACTCAAGATTTCCGCTCGGTAGCAGTGAATTTGCAATACATCATTGTACGCTTGATTATACATAAACCCGATAGCCGGACATATCCGGAAGAAAAATATTTTCTCGAACAGTCTGGCCCATATGCCGGTTTGCGGCATACTAGCGCCGTAACCCGCCGGAATCATGAAGTTTGCTGCGGGCGGGTGATGCCATCGTTATGCAAGATCAACTTCACTCCCGGGAAAATTTGTTTTGTGCGATGAATACAGCAGGGCAGCAGCGTTGAAAGCCAGATAAACAAGATAGCTGGCAAAATACAGCCATGCCGTCCGCTCCAGCGTCATCCCGTCGGCAAACAACCACAACAGTAGCGCATAAAGCGGGAGTGAAAATATCTCCCCGGCCATGATCAGGCCGGTGCGGTGCGCGGAGAAAAGACCGAACAGGAACAGCCACGAGGCAATGCGTATCCAGCCACCCAGCATGATCAGCGCTGCGGTCTGATCGCTCACCACAAAACGCGTGTCATACAACATCGCCAGCAAAACGCGCTGATTGAAGTAAATTAGCAGCAACAAACACGCCGCGGGGATCAGCACCATCGCAGCGGCACGTATCATTTCACGTTTGAATCGCACCGAGCCGTAAGTGCTGCTTAAGCGCGGCAGGAATATCAGCGACAACACCCCTGCGGCGGTGGCCGTCACCCATTCGGTGGTACGCCACAATGCCTGCAGGAATCCCACGTCGTTCCACGAAATCGAACCCGACAACATGCTTCGCACCAGCAGCATCGAAACCGGGCTCATGATGCCGATCACCAGTCCGACCGGCACAAATCTGACCAGTTTGCGAAAATATTCCCTGCCGTGTTCGCGCTCTTCTTTGGGCTGCAACAGCTTGCGCAAATAATGCCAGATCCCCAGGCCGAAGATGGCCAGTAACAGGGTTTGTACCCATAACAGCCCGCGCAGTGAAATTCCGAACCAGGCACCCCCGGCCACCAGCAGCAATATCACGCTGGACAGCAGCGCCAGCCCCAGCATGCGTTGTTGCCGGTGTTTTCCCAGCCAATAAGCATTGAGTGTGGCGGGAACGACGCTGATACAACCAGCCAACGCAGCCAGCACAAACAATCCCGTTTCTATCCTGCCGCGGGTGAGCCAGGCCGCCAGTTCGGGCGAGGCCAGCGCCACGATCAACGCGACCGCCAGCGAAGTGCCCAGTGCCAGTTTGAGCGCGTCCCGCAACAGACTGCGCTCGTCGCGCGAGGTATTCACCTGGGTGACCAGCACCGTTAGCCCCTGCAACACGCCAGCCATTGTTACCGCACTCACCAGCTCAACCACCGACTGCAGTTGTGCCCAGAGCGCAACCATGGTGGGGCCGCCGGCCAGCGCCAGCACCTTGTCCAGGCCCGCACGGCCAAGCAGATCGATCAGAATGATGGTGAACGCAGCCAGTACGCTTTGGATGGAAGTCAATATAACCTCTGGTTGCTTTTCTGATAATTCAAATCCCGTCACTCCGGCCCGCCGGGGAAAGACAGATTGTTATAAATTTTACCAATGCATTGCCCACTTTATGCATACCGCGCGAGCTTTTGCACAGACTCTGTACGCTGACGCACAGATAGTATGCAATTTTTGCCATAGCCTCAAATAGTACAGGTCGATGTACTTTTAATTTTACGCCGTACCTGTAACTGGAAATTTCCGGATTGATGATATACCTCACACAACCTCAAGGAGAGTAATGATGACACAACAACATTCACGTTTGATGCGCTGGACCAGCCGCATGGTTATGTTAAGCATGCTGGCCATGGGCCTGCCGCTGCAACCCGCTTTTGCAGGAATGGTTGAAACAGACCAGGCTGTGTCGCATCAACTGGCTGGGCAAGACCGCACCAAGATCATCGCTTTTATGGATCGTCAAGACGTGCTCGCACAATTGCAAAAGCAGGGGGTGATGGCAAATGAAGCCAAAGCGCGCGTCTATGCACTGACCGATGATGAAGCGCACAAGATATCAGGAAAGTTGGATCAACTGCCCACCGGCGGTGATGGAATCCTCGGCATCCTGCTGACTGTTTTCATCGTTTTGCTGATAACCGACATTCTCGGATTCACCAAGGTATTTCCGTTCACCCGTTCAATCAGGTAATTATAAAATCATCCCGAGACTCCGTATGACAGCGGAAATGGCGCGTGACTCTGTCAGTTGCAAAACAGATCCGCGCGCTATGTAAATTTTAATCCCGATGGGAAAATCATGAAAACCATACTAGCCACATCTTTTGCAGCCCTTGTTTTCGCCAGCCTTCCTGCTCATGCAGGATTGGCCATTATCAATCTTGGTATCAGCGGTGAGGTCAGTCCGGGTGTCTATGGACAAGTACAACTCGGCAACGCCCCACCACCACAGGTTGTCTACGCCCAGCCGGTGATCATTGTCCGTCAGCGTGATCACGAACATGAGAGGCCCTTGTATTTGCATGTACCGCCGGGTCAAGCGAAGCACTGGTCCAGGTATTGCCGCGATTACAATGCGTGCGATCACCCCGTATACTTCGTTAGATCAGCGGAATATGAACCCGGCTACAATGCGCGCGAATACAGAAAGCATCACAATAAAGATCACGGGAAACGTGGTGATAGAGGTCACGAACGCAGAGACTAAAGAAAACATGACAGATACCCGGAGTATGAAACGAAGTTAAATCCGTTTTCAAATCTGTATAAACGACAAGGCCAGCTTAATGCTGGCCTTGTCGTTCATCACTTCCGGCATGATTATTCAATTACGATTTTCAGTTATACCCGGGTATTTTAAGAGTGATCTCGCCGTACTTGTCGGCGTCCGGACTTTTGGAATAAATGGAAATATGCTTCAAGCTCGGTATTTTGCGTCGACGCGGCATATCTTTCGTACTTCAACTCAGTCGAAAACAGGCAAACCGGCAGATAGTTCCGGTCTAGCGGCAGACTCGCCGGGTGTCTCGAGGCTGATGCGGCCCAGTTTGCCGCTGCGATATTCGGTCAGCAGGATCATCGCCGCTTTTTCCAGATCCGGTTCACCGCCCCGACCTTTAAGCAAACAACCGCGCTTCTTTGCGATGGCTTCGATCACATCCACCCCATCCAATCCCGCCTCGATAACACCATAGCGCGTGGCAAGCAAACCCGGGTAACGGGCAAGCAACGTGGCGGCGAGAAATTCCGCAACTTCTTCTTCGATGACTGCGTTGCGCCCTATGGCGTGTATCGTGGCGAGCTTCAGCCCATCTTTCGGTTTTTCGATCTTGGGCCACAGCAGCCCGGGCGAATCGGTGAGCGTCATTTGATCGTTCAGTTTGTGGCACTGCTGCGACTTGGTCACCGCGGGTTCGTCACCGACGTTTGCGACGCGGCGTTTTAGCAGCATGTTCATCAGCGTGGATTTGCCGACGTTGGGGATGCCCATGATCATCATGCGCAGCGGCTTGTGGGTGCTGTTGCGATGCGGCGCGAGCGGCTGGCACAGGCTCGGCACCCGGGCGGCGTCGCTTGTGTTCTTGCAGCTCATCGCCACCGCCTTGACACCCGGTTGTATGTTGTAAAAATTCAGCCAGGCCTTTGTGACTTCCGGATCGGCCAGATCGGCCTTGTTGAGTATCTTCAGACAGGGACGCTGGCGATGCAGGCGCAGTTCCGTGATCATCGGATTGCAACTCGCTTCGGGCAGGCGCGCGTCGAGCACCTCTATGACAACATCGGTGAACTCCATCGTCTCGGCCGCTTTTCTGCGCGCCGAGGCCATGTGACCCGGAAACCACTGTATAGCCATTGGGTACCTCTAAAAATCCAGATTTTAGTTGCGGCATAACCTGAAGGTTAGCCTTCACTGCAACTTCGTTGTATCCCAACTGATGGGACAACTGATGAAACTACTGGCCATCTGACTAGGCGAACAAACAACGTTCACCAAGTCATTGGTCATAGCCATTCCACTAAGTCGCCAACAAACGGCGACCAAGTGGCTGGTTATGCTGCGTTGCGGCAAAAATTCTCTCGCTTACATATCATCCATATGCGTCGCTGCGAAATTTCTCCTGCGCCTTGCATTCGGGCGAACTCTAAACTTTTAGAGCCACCCAAAGGGAATTGGTTAAGGAATTAGTTAATAAGCGAAGTTGGATTTTACTCTGCACCGTGGACAGAGTCTTGTTTCATCACGAAACCAGAGCGGGCTCAGGCTGACACCAACAACGCAAGCTGGGCATCGTCGAGATAACACCATTCACCCTCTGCCAGCCCGAGGGAATCGAGTTTCAAGCCGCCGATCTGCGTGCGGTGCAACGCGACACAATGATTGCCGGCTGCTGCCAGCATGCGCTTGACCTGGTGGTATTTGCCCTGCTCCAGCACGATCTCGATCCGGTGAGTGTCGACCCTGTTGCAGGTCAATGCTGCAAGAGGCGTGGGTTCATCGTGCAGTTTCACGTCGGCCAGCAACTTCGCAACCAGTTCCGGGGTGACCGGATCGTGCGTGGTGGCAACGTAGACCTTGGGAACGTGATGCCTGGGCGAAGATTGCCGGTGGATGAACGGCCCGTCATCCGACATCAGCAGCAAACCGGTGGTGTCGTGATCGAGACGACCCACAGGCTGCACATCGCGCTGCGCAAATTGTTCCGGCAAAATGGTCAGCACACCGGGGTGGTGACTGGCCTTGCGGGAGCATTCGAAATCGGTCGGTTTGTTCAGCGCGATATAGATATGTTCGCGATATGCCCATGACTCGCCGAATATCCTGAATTCCAGTCCATCGGTCTCGAGAGCGGCACGGCTGTCGGTAACGGTCTGCCCCGCGACGCTCACCTCTCCGTCCGCGACCAGTTTCCCACACCACTTGCGTGTGCCAAATCCCTGCGATTGCAGAATGCGTTCCAGCGTCAGTTTTCCCATGGCCGGACTTTAGCAGAAGCGGCGGGGCATGTTCAGCATGGATATGAACTTGCGTACCAAAGTTGAGTAAGTCTAAGATGGGGTCATGAGCCATTTCTTTCCCCTTTCCCGCGTCACCCGGCTGGTAGGAATATCCCGCCATGCCTTGCAGGAAATGATACGCAACGGCAAGCTGGAGACCTTCGACGGCATGGTTGAGTTGAACGAGCTGCTGCGTGCCTTTCCGGAAGCCAAATGGGATGACGATGCGGAATTCCGCCGCGTCACCGAGATCAAGGAAAAAGCCTTCGGCAAGCGCGTGTTCGAACGTGCGCTGCCGGACAAAGAAGTGCTGTCAGCGCGTCTGCTGGAATTGGGCAATGAGTATGCCGCCACCAAAGCGTTGTTGCTGCATTACAGTCAGGTGTTGTCGTGGCTGGACGAAAAGATCGACGAGATCGAGGAAGAACAGGGCACGGAAGGACCAAGCAAAGATACTCGCCATGCATTGCACAGGTTGCGCGCTTTCATCGTGCGCCATTTGGCAGAAATTCCGCCTGACACAGAAAAAGTACAGGCAGTTATCGCACAGGAAAGGATACTCAGGATCATGTCGGCACAAGTCACCATACAGCCCAGCGGGCACGAATTTACCGTCGAGGGCAATGACACGCTTCTGGAAGCCGCGCTGCGTGCCGGGGTATCGCTCAACTACGGTTGCAGCAACGGTAATTGCGGCGAATGCCGGGCGCGTTTGATTTCGGGCGACGTCAAGAAGATCCATGCGCATGATTATGTGTTGAGCCAGGCCGAGAAGGACTCCGGCGTGATCCTGATGTGTTCCTGCACCGCGATCAACGATGTGATAATCGAGGCCAGCGTGGCCGGTGCGCAAGACATCCCGGAACAACAACTGGCGACCAGGGTCAAGTCGGTGGAGGTGTTCAATCCGGAAATTGCCGCGCTGCATTTGCTGGCACCGCGCAGCCAGCGCCTGCATTTCCTTGCCGGGCAATCGGTCCGCCTGTCGGCACAGGGAACGAGCGGTGAATATGCGATTGCCAGTTGCCCTTGCGATGACAGGCACATCGAGATCCAGATATTGCGCCGGCCTGAAGATGCTTTTTCGGAACTACTGTTTGGCAAGCTGACAGCCCAGGACATTGTGGAGGTGGAAGGACCCTACGGCGAATTCGTGCTGGAAGACGCTTCCGCCCGCCCCCTTATTTTCGTCGCATTCGGTGTGGGTTTCGCGCCGATCAAAAGCCTGATCCAGCATGCGATGTCGCTCGATCTGGCCGAGTCCATAGATCTGCACTGGCTGGCGGACGATGCCGGGCACTATCAGAACAACCTGTGCCGTTCCTGGGCGGATGCACTGGACAATTTCACCTATATTCCGCACGAACAGACAATTGCTGCCGAAACGGCGCTGGCCGACATCGTCCGCGATTACCCCGATCTGCATCGCTTCGATGTTTACGCGGCAGGTACGCCAGAACAACTGCAGAGCGCTAAACGGTTATTCCTGAAACAGGGGCTGCCGGAACAGCATTGGAGGGCCAGCCCCGATTGAATCTCCGCGCTATATCGGGTGGGCCACTTGCAGGCGCGGGCCACGCCCGCGAACAAAAACCAATCGCGGGCATGGCCCGCGCCTGCAAGATTCGGCGTTTCAAAAGTTCAATCATTCGTTGCGTTAATAAATTCCCCGCCCAGATAAAACCATCGCCCATCTTTACGTACAAAGTGGCTGACCTCATGCAGCCGCTCGGCACGACCGCCGATCCTGTAGCGTGCAACGAATTCCACGGCGGCACTGTCTGCTGAGACACAGGTGTGTTTCTTGACTTCGAGTGCAAACCATTTCGTGTTGTCACCCGCAAGATGAAGCGCGACGGGACGGGTACTGTGATGCCAGGAGGCATACAGGTAAGGTTCCAGCTTGAGTACATAGGCACTGTAGCGCGACCGCATCATAACCAGCGACTTGGCCAGCGTTTATTGATGGCCTAGTCGAATGGCTAGTAGTTTCATCAGTGTCAAGGCATCCGGGGCAGGCTCACCGTTGTGATAACGGCCGCAGCAAGTGGCATAACCGGCACCACCGCAAGGGCATGGCAATGGTTTCGCGGTCTTCCCCCTGCTCATCCCGTATTCCTCATGATACCGGACGAAAGTCACCCTGCAATACTTTCGGCTCGATCTCCAACATACCGGCATCACTGGTCACCATGATGTGGCCTTCCTGTATGGTGCATTGCATCTGCATGGTGCGGCTGGCCAGTGCGGCAAGGGCCAGCGTGGTCTCGCTGGGCAGCTTCAGCACGGTGAGGTTGTTCAGGCGTTGCAATTTGTCGCGGTTCTCATTCCACCAGATATCGGCGGCGCGTCCGTAGCTGACCACCACCACCTCGTTTGCGCGTCCGCTGGCTTTGCGGATAACGCGCTCATCGGGTAAACCGACCTCTATCCAGCGCTCGATTGCTCCGGTGAGATCCTTGTGCCACAGGTCGGGCTCTTCGTCGCTGCTGATGCCCTTGCCAAATGCGAGCCCTTCGTCGGCATACAGCGCAAAGGAGAGCAGGCGCACCATCATGCGTTCGTCGGTTTCAGAAGGATGCCGCGCCAGCGTCAGCGCATGTTCCGCGTAATAGTGCAGATCCATGTCGGCAATCTGGAGCGTGACTTTGAATACGGTTGCTTTGATGGCCATAGTGTAGATTCATCGGTATTTTTCAGCCGTGCATTCTAGCCCTAATGCCTGTTGAAAACCCGGCAGCCGCCCTGCCCGTCCGGATGGCTTTACATCGCCGTTCCGTCTATAATCCGCACCTATTTTAGAGTTTCCCCCGTCCGAGATACGCTAAAGATGCAGTTATTCACCTTTGGTATCAACCATCATACCGCGCCGCTTACCGTGCGCGAGCAGGTCGCGTTCAATGAGGACGGGATGGAGAACGCCCTGCGCGATCTGGTGGAGAACGGTGCCGCGAAAGAGGCGGCGATCCTGTCCACCTGCAACCGCATGGAGCTGTATTGCAATGCCGCGCGCCCCGAACATGCCGTCGACTGGCTGGCGCAATACCATCATATGCCCCGCAAGGACATCGAACCCTATCTTTACACTTTGCCGCGCGAACAGGCGATCAAGCATTCGTTCCGCGTCGCGAGCGGACTGGATTCCATGGTGTTGGGCGAGCCGCAGATCCTCGGGCAAATGAAACAGGCTGTGCGTCAGGCCGAGCAGGCGGGCACGCTGGGTTTCCTGTTGCACAAATTGTTTCAGCGCACTTTTTCGGTGGCCAAGGACGTGCGCTCCCAGACCGAGATCGGTGCGAACATGGTGTCGATGGCCGCCGCTGCGGTAAGACTGGCGGAGCGTATTTTCCCCAGCATCTCCGAACAGCGCGTTTTGTTCATCGGCGCCGGCGAAATGATGGAGCTCAATGCGGTACATTTCGCTGCGCGTTCGCCCAGGCACATCACCGTCGCCAACCGCACGCTGGAACGTGCGCAAACACTGGCGCGGCGCATCAACGGCACCGCGATCACACTGACCGATCTGCCGGACCAATTGGCACATCACGACATCATCGTCACCTGTACCGCCAGCCAGTTGCCTATCCTCGGCAAGGGTATGGTGGAGAGCGCGCTCAAGACGCGCAAACACCGTCCGCTGTTCATCGTGGACCTGGCTGTTCCGCGCGATGTTGAAGCGGAAGTCTCCGAATTGGATGACGTGTTCCTGTACACCGTGGACGACATCGCCGCAGTGGTCAAGGACGGCCTGGACGCGCGCCAGGGAGCGGTCAAGGAAGCCGAGGTCATCATCGATTCCGGCGTGTCTGATTTTCTGCACTGGATGGAATCACGCGAAGCAGTACCGACCATACGCGCACTGCGCGACCATGCCGAGCGTAACCGTCGCCTTGAAGTGGAAAAAGCCCTGCGCCTGCTGGCCAAAGGCGAGAGTCCCGAGAAGGTGCTGGAAGCGATGAGCAGCAGCCTGACCAATAAATTCCTGCATGCGCCGACTCACGCGCTGAATCAAGTGCAAAGCGGTGACCGCGAAGTCTTCCTTGAGGTGATCCATCGTCTGTATCACCTCCACCACGACGAGTAAATCTGCCTAATGAATCCCAGTATCAGTATCAAGCTCGCTCAGTTGAGCGAGCGTCTGCTCGAAGTCAATCAATTGCTGAGTACCGAAGAAGCCACCAAAAACATGGATACGTTCCGCAAGCTGAACCGCGAGCGTGCCGAGCTGGAACCCGTGGTGGAGCTGTATAGCGCCTATCAGTCATGCCAGTCCGACATTGATGCCGCGCACGAAATGGCGGGTGATCCGGAAATGAAGGAATTTGCCGAGGCCGAGATCAATCAGGGCGAAGCGCGTCTGGAACAACTCAACAGCGAACTGCAGGTGCAATTACTGCCGAAAGACCCCAACGATGAGCGTAGCGTGTTCCTTGAAGTGCGTGCCGGAACCGGCGGAGACGAGGCGGCGTTGTTCGCCGGTGATCTGTTCCGTATGTATACACGTTTTGCCGAACGCAAGCGCTGGCAGGTGGAAGTGATCTCGGAAAGCCCCGGCGAGATGGGCGGCTACAAGGAGATCATCGCCCGCATCGT
>JBBRFZ010000026.1:0-24823 GCA_038241165.1 Burkholderiales bacterium
CTTCCTCGGAAGCATCGCGGTTGACGCCGAGAACTTCGTAGTAATCTTTTTTTGACATAATCAGTAATGGGAAGGGATAAGGGGGAAGTGGGAAGGGTCAGGAAGTTGTACGTCGTTTGATTGAAGCCGACAACCCCATTAACAAGCCCGAGACTTCATCCACTTTGCCGTTCAACTCCTCTGCGTTATTCAGGTAGTCCAGCCTTGCGGCAAGTTCAATCAGCGTGTCCAATTCGGAAAGCGAGCCAGCAGCGATGCTTAAAAAATGCAGCAATTCCTTTGTTCCATTGCGAGCAAAACCTTCTGCAATATTCGCAGGAACAGAAACAGCTGCTCGTTGCAGCTGGCTGGATAATCCGAACTTTTCTTGTGCGGGAAAGGTGGAAGTTACAGTGTAGATTGCGATCACCAAATCCATTGCCTATTGCCAAGCCTTCAGGCTGCGGTGGTTTCGCTTCACGCCCTTCTCCCTTAACCTTTTCCCCTTCCTGCGGTTATTTCTTTTCGTCTTTCACTTCGGTGAATTCTGCATCCACCACATCGCCTTCGTCTTTCTTGGCATCTTCACCGGTCGCTGCATCTGCCTGACCAGCCTTGGCCTGTTCGGCGGCGTACATCTTCTCGCCCAGCTTTTGCGCCGCGGTAGCCAGCGCTTCGGCCTTGGCATCGATGGCATCCTTGTCGTCGCTCTTGACGACTTCTTCCGCTTCTTTCAGGGCACCTTCAATGGCAGACTTTTCATCGGCGTTCAACTGTTCGCCATATTCCTTCAGCGACTTGTGCGTGGAGTGGATCAGCGAGTCGAGCTGATTGCGCGCGGTCACCAGTTCCAAGGCCTTGCGGTCGTCTTCGGCGTGGACCTCGGCATCCTGCACCATCTTGTTGATCTCCGCTTCGCTCAAACCGGAGCTGGCCTGGATCTTGATCTTGTTCTCCTTGCCGGTTGCCTTGTCTTTCGCCGACACATGCAGAATACCGTTCGCGTCGATGTCGAAAGTCACTTCGATCTGCGGCATGCCACGCGGTGCGGGCGGAATATCGGACAGGTTGAACTGGCCCAGGCTCTTGTTGCCGGAAACCACTTCACGCTCACCCTGCAACACATGGATGGTGACTGCACTCTGGTTGTCGTCAGCGGTGGAGAATACCTGCGATGCCTTGGTCGGGATCGTGGTGTTCTTCTTGATCAGCTTGGTCATCACGCCGCCCATGGTTTCGATACCCAGGCTCAGCGGAGTTACGTCCAGCAGCAGCACGTCCTTCACTTCACCCTGCAGTACGCCGCCCTGGATCGCGGCGCCTACTGCCACGGCTTCATCCGGATTCACATCCTTGCGTGCTTCCTTGCCGAAGAACTCCTTGACCTTTTCCTGTACCTTGGGCATGCGGGTCTGTCCGCCGACCAGGATCACGTCGGTGATATCGGAAGCAGAAACACCGGCATCCTTCATCGCGATCTTGCAGGGTTCAATGGTGCGCGCGATCAGGTCCTCGACCAGACTTTCCAGCTTGGCACGGTTGATTTTCACGGCAAGATGTTTCGGTCCGCTGGCATCGGCGGTAATGTACGGCAGGTTTACTTCGGTTTGCTGTGCGCTGGACAGTTCGATCTTGGCTTTTTCCGCCGAATCTTTCAGGCGCTGCAATGCCAGCACATCCTTGCGCAGGTCGATGCCGCTTTCCTTCTGGAATTCTTCCACCAGGTAGTCGATCACGCGCATGTCGAAATCTTCGCCGCCCAGGAAGGTGTCGCCGTTGGTCGACATTACTTCGAACTGGTGTTCGCCCTCGATCTCGGCGATATCGATGATGGAAATATCGAACGTGCCGCCGCCCAGGTCATATACCGCGATCTTGCGGTCGCCTTCCTGCTTGTCCAGGCCGAAAGCCAGCGCAGCCGCAGTCGGCTCGTTGATGATGCGCTTCACTTCCAGGCCCGCGATACGGCCTGCATCCTTGGTGGCCTGGCGCTGCGCGTCGTTGAAGTAGGCCGGCACGGTGATGACCGCTTCGGAGACGGGTTCACCGAGATAGTCTTCGGCGGTTTTCTTCATTTTCATAAGTACCTGTGCGGAAATCTCCGGTGCGGAGAACTCCTTGTCGCGCACTTTCACCCATGCATCGCCATTCTTGGCCTTGACGATCTTGAATGGCACCATGGCGATGTCTTTTTGCACCATCTTTTCGTCGAAGCGGCGACCAATCAGGCGCTTCACGCCATACAGCGTGTTGGTCGGATTGGTGACAGCCTGGCGTTTGGCGGGGGCACCCACCAGCACTTCGCCGTCTTCCATATAGGCGACGATGGACGGTGTGGTGCGAGTGCCTTCGGCATTCTCGATCACCTTGGTCTTGCCATTTTCCATGATCGCCACGCAGGAGTTGGTGGTGCCCAGGTCGATACCGATGATTTTTCCCATGATGCTATCCTTTCAGTTGAATGCTTGAAAATATAATATTGTCGTTGCTTGCCGCTTAACATAGGGGCGGTACTGCTTATTTCAAGTGCTTTATATGGAGAAGGGAGAAGAGTGAAGGGAGAAGGGTAAACCCTGTGCTCTTTAGTTCGGAGAGAGATTTTTACCCTTCTCCCTTCCCCCTTAACCCTTCCCGGTATTTATTCCTTGGCCTTCGCCACCGTCACCATAGCCGGACGCAACACGCGATCATTCAGTGCATAACCCTTTTGCATCACGCTGACCACGGTGTTGGCAGGCTGGTCGCTGTCCAGCATGGCAATGGCCTGATGCTTGTGCGCATCGAATTTCTCGCCGACCGGGTTGATTTCGCTGATATTGAATTTCTCGAAAACGCCGGATAGCTGTTTCAGAGTCAGTTCCATGCCGCTCTTGAAGCTTTCCACCGTCGCGGTTTCAACCGCCAGCCCGGCTTCCAGGCTATCTTTTACCGCCAGCATCTCATTGGAGAAACGCTCCACGGCAAATTTGTGCGCCTTGCTGACGTCCTCGACCGCGCGGCGGCGGATATTTTCGCCCTCGGCCTTGGCGTACATCCAGGCATCATAGTGTTCCTGGGCCTTGCGTTCGGCTTCCTTGAGCATCTCTTCCGGGCTGGGCATCACTTCCATGCTGCCTGTTGAGTTGGGTTGTGGTTCGATTTGCGGGTTGGTTTCGTTGTTCGTTTCGTTCTGTTCCATGCCATTCTCCAGATTGCAGTCAGAAACTTATGGGGGCTAAGTTTTTCATTTCAAGAGCAAATGGAAATATTTTCTGCGGGCCTGATTCCAGGGTGGCATTGATATAGCAAATGGTGATGCCGTCTTTGTTCTGTACAATCGGTCATTCGATTCGTCCGGTCCCCGGATTGATTAGTGCAAGTGGGCCTGACTGGCTATTAAGCGAAATGCTTCGTAATGCAAAGGCTCAACTGTTGATTTCAAGTAACCAGTAACTCGAACTTTTACCGTCAGGAATCTTCAAAAAATGCTGCGGGAACTACTCTCCAAAGATATGAGAAAACTGGCCGGTGCGGTGTATTACGCACGGGGCAAGGAATATTTCGAACAGGGATCGGTGGACTCGATTGATGAGAATGATGACGAGATCACCACTTGCGTGCAAGGCACATACGAATATGAGGTACGGTTCTGGGAGGAGGGCGGCGAACTTTGCTACGAGTGCAGTTGCCCGGTGGGGCAGGATTACGATTTCTGCAAGCACTGCGTGGCGGCTGGCTTGGCTGTGCTTGCCCAAGACGCGCCGGAAAAACAGAACGCGCTCAGAAAACAGCGCAGCCCCGCGAATGACATCCGCAATTATCTGGAAACGCTTGAACCGGAAGCCCTGACCGGCATCATTGCGGATGCCTGCAAACACGATAAGCGCTTGCGCGAAAAACTATTGCTGGCGGCGCGGGGGCGGGGAAACGCGAATACCGCCATCAAGACCTGGAAGGATGCGCTGAATCGCGCCACCGTTATACGCGGCTATGTGGATTACCGTGAGATGAGCTCCTTTGCCGCAGGAATTCAGGAGGTGATTGATGCGCTGACTGGCTGGATTGCGGACGGACGCGCAGCTCAGGTTGTTGGCTTGGCGGAGTATGCGGCAGGCAAAGTGGAAAAGCTCGAAGCATGCGACGACTCCAATGGCGAATTAAGTGACCTTCTGGAGAGTATCGGCGAATTGCATCTGGCAGCTTGCAGAAAGGCCACGCCCGACCCGGTGGAATTGGCCAGGCGCTTGCTGAAACACGAACTTCATGACGATCTGGATACTTTTTACAATGCCGCTGAACGTTATGCCGACGTATTAGGAGAGCAGGGGCTTGTCGAGTATCGCCGCCTGGCCGAGATGGAATGGAAAAAAATCCCGGCATTGCCGCCAGGCGACAAGCGAGACTGGGAAGGGAATCGCTTTCGCATCACGCATGTCATGGAAACGCTGGCGAAACAAAGCGGCAATCTGGAAGATCTGGTGGCGGCTAAATCCCGCGACCTTTCGATAGCATTGCGCTTTCTCGATATTGCCGAAATCTACCGCAATGCAAAACATCGGGACAAGGCGCTCGAATGGGCGGAACGTGGGCTTGCCGCGTTCCCTATTAAAACCGATGTGCGCTTGCGGGATTTTTTGATTGAGGAATACCTGCATCGTGGCCTGGGAGAAAAGGCGATAGCGCTTTCCTGGGCGCAATACAAAGAAAATCCGTATTTGGAGAACTACAAAAAATTAAAGAAGGTCGCCGATAAGCTGAACGACTGGAAGGAATGGCGCGACAAGGCATTGGTGCATCTGCGCAACTGCATTACGCGAGCGTATTCCGAAAGAAGCAAATTGCGCTATGGGCGGGCAGAAGCGCAAGACCAGTCTCCGCTGGTGGAACTTTTCCTTTGGGAAAAAAATGCCGAAGCCGCGTGGCAGGAAGCAAAAGCGGGCATTTGCCATGAACGGCTATGGCGGCAGCTCGCGGATGCCCGCGCCAAAGAATATCCTGAAGATGCAATAGCCGTTTACCGGCGGCAGGTTGCGCACCTCGTGCAACAAACCAACAATCAGTCCTACGAAGAAGCCATCACACTAGTCAAGAAAATCAAGCCGCTCCTGACACGTTGCCGGGGAGCATCCAGCGTGGGAGACTACCTCGCCGAATTACGCGTCACCTTCAAGGCCAAACGTAATTTCATAAAAATGCTGGGTCAGTTTTGATGATGCGGCACGACTTGTGGGCGCAGTACGGTTTACTGGAAAGTCTAAAGGGAGATTGACTAATGGCAACCCGATCTGAAACAAAAGCGCTTGTGCCCGCCAAGAAAGGCGCACTTCGCGATCCGGCTGGATACCTGTCATTGCGCGACGAAATCGTCGGGCTTCTACAATCTGCACGGCAAACCGCTGCGCGCACCGTCAACGCGCTGATGACCACCACATATTGGGAGATCGGGCGGCGTATCGTCGAGGCAGAACAAAAGGGTAAGCGACGTGCTGACTATGGCGAAGTGCTCATCAAGCGGCTGGCCGATGACTTGACGGCTAAGTTTGGGCGAGGTTTCGGCTGGCGCAACCTTGCGCAGATGCGAGCGTTCTATCTTGCATGGCCGTCAGACCGGATTTTGCAGACACTGTCTGCAAAATCTCTCATTTCGCCAATTGTCCCGACAGTGTCTGCAATTTCCGTGGACACTCCCAGCCTAGCATCCATAGCCAGCCGTTTCCCGCTTCCCTGGTCAGCTTATGTCCGCCTGCTTTCGGTAAAGAGTGAGCACGCCCGCGCCTTCTACGAAACTGAGGCATTGCGCTGCGGTTGGTCGGTGCGGCAACTGGATCGGCAGATCACCAGCCAGTTCTACGAGCGCACCGCCATGTCGAAGAACAAAGCGTCCATGCTCAAGAAGGGCGAGATTGCACAGCCGGGAGATGCCGTTACAGCCGAAGAAGCCATCAAAGACCCCTACGTTCTCGAATTCCTTGACCTCAAGGACGAGTATTCCGAAAGCGAATTGGAAGCCGCGTTAATCCTCCGTCTGGAAGATTTCCTGCTGGAGCTGGGAGACGACTTCACCTTTGTCGGTCGGCAGCGGCGGCTGCGCGCGGGCGATAGCTGGTTCCGTGTTGATCTGGTATTTTTCCATCGCCGCCTCAAGTGTCTTATCATCATTGACCTCAAGGCTGGCAAATTCAGCTATGCCGACGCCGGGCAAATGCATCTTTACCTCAATTACGCACGCGAACACTGGACACGCGATGGCGAGAACCCACCAGTAGGGCTTATCCTGTGCGCCGAGAAAGATGCAGCCGAGGCGCACTACGCACTTGAAGGTTTGCCCAACAAAGTCCTCGCCGCCGAATACAAGACTCTCCTGCCAGACGAAAAACGAATTGCAGAAGAGCTGGCGAAAACAACACGGGCATTGGAAACCAGAAAAATAAAGGCGGGCAGGAGCGTAGAGAAAAAGGCGACGAAAAGGAAAACAGCATGACCGAACCAACCATTACCTGTCCGAGTTGCAAGACCGAGATCAAACTTACCGAATCGTTGGCTGCGCCATTGATTGCAGCTACGCGCGCGCAGTTCGAGCAACAACTGGCACAGAAGGACAATGACATCGCCAAACGCGAGCAGGCCATGCGCGAGAAGGAAAAGCAGCTCGTCGAAGACAAACGCAAACAAGAAGAGCAGGTAGCCAATCAGGTTGCCGATCAGCTAAAGGCAGAGCGCAGCCGCATCATTGCTGAAGAATCCAGGAAGGCTAAGCAAGCCAGTGCCGTTGAATTGGAGAGCAAGGCACGCGAGCTGACCGACCTGCAAGAAGTGCTGCAACAGAACAATGCAAAATTGGCCGAGGCACAAAAGGCGCAAGCCGAACTGATTAAAAAACAGCGCGAGCTTGATGATGCTATTCGCGAGCAGCAACTCACCGTTGAGAAGCGCGTGCAGGAAGGTCTAACCGCCACGCGCCAGCAAGCCAAAAAAGAAGCCGAGGAAGAGCAAAAGCTCAGGGTAATGGAGAAAGAGCAGACCATTGCCGCGATGCAAAAACAGATTGAAGAGCTTAAACGCCGCGCCGAACAAGGCTCACAACAATTACAGGGCGAAGTGCAGGAGCTGGAATTGGAAAATTTGCTGCGCGTGAAATTTCCATTCGACTCCATTGATCCAGTACCCAAGGGGGAATTCGGCGGCGACGTGCTGCACCGTGTAGTCGGCTCGGGCGGCCAATCCGGCGGCACCATTCTGTGGGAATCCAAGCGCACCAAAAACTGGAGCGATGCCTGGCTGACAAAACTGCGTGAGGATCAGCGCACTGCCAAAGCGGAAATCGCCGTGATCGTGAGCCAGAGTTTGCCGAAAGGCGTTGAAACCTTTGAAATGGTAGAGGGTGTCTGGGTAACGCATCCACGCGCCGTATTGCCAGTGGCGTTTATCTTGCGCCAGTCGTTGCTGGAACTTGCCACGGCAAGGCAGGCTTCCGAAGGCCAGCAAACCAAAACAGAAATGGTTTACCAATACCTCACCGGTCCGCGTTTCCGCCAGCGTGTGGAAGCGATTGTCGAAGCCTTCTCCACCATGCAGGAAGATCTCGACAGGGAAAGAAAAGTTATCATGAAACAATGGGCAAAACGTGAAGAACAGATCGAACGGGTAATGGGGGCGACGGTGGGGATGTATGGCGACTTGCAGGGGATTGCGGGGAAGTCGTTGCAGGAAATTGAGGGGTTGGAATTCCCTGCGTTGGAAACTCCCGTTGCGATCAACGGGAATGCAGTCGAATGACTGCGGCAAACCCCGGCAACAGAGGCCGCGTTGCGCTTACGCACACGCCTTGCATGTATGTCGATATTGACATACACTCAACCCCGTGAGCAAGCAGCGTAAACCGCTGGTGTGGCTGCATGGCGAAGTCAAGACGGCCCCTTTCTCGGCGGTTGCAAGAGTTGAGGCGGGTGTTTTGCTGCGACGCCTGCAAGAGGGCATGACGATATCGTTGCCACACTCACGGCCAATGCCCGGAATCGGTCGAGGTTGTCATGAATTGAGGATTCCCGACGAAAACCGCACCTGGCGCATTGTGTACCACGTTGACACGCAAGCTGTCGCCATCCTTGAGGTATTCGCGAAGACGACAAGCCAAACGCCCCAGACGGTCATTGACGTTTGCAAGGCGCGATTGAAACGCTACAGATCAATTTAGCATGAGGGTAAATGCCATGAAGACGACCAAACTGGAACGCCTCCAGGCCGCTGGCTGGAAAGCCGGTAATGCGGAGGATTTTCTGCAATTAAGTGATGGAGAGGCGCAACTCGTCGCGCTCAAACTCTCCCTGATCAGCGCGGTAAAGAAATCACGCATCAAACACAAGCTCTCGCAAGTCGACCTGGCGCAACGCATGAAATCGAGCCAGTCGCGCATTGCCAAAATCGAAGCGGGCGACCCTTCGGTCTCGCTGGATTTGATCGTCCGCGCGCTCATCGCCAGCGGCGCAAAAACACGCGATATCCAAGCGGCGTTTGCGTCAAACGAAAATGCAAAGAGATAGCTGACTGTGGCGACCATACTGCACACACGCTGCTGCAAGTCAGCATGGCGCGGCAATCATCCGAAGGCCAGCAAACCAAAACGGAAATGGTCTACCAGTACCTCACCGGCCCGCGCTTCCGACAGCGCGTGGAAGCCATTGTCGAAGCGTTCTCCACCATGCAGGAAGACCTCGATAAGGAAAGAAAAGTTATCATGAAGCAGTGGGCTAAACGCGAAGAGCAGATCGAGCGCGTGATGGGGGCGACGGTGGGCATGTATGGGGACTTGCAGGGGATTGCGGGGAAGTCGTTGCAGGAGATTGAGGGGCTGGATTTTTCTGCGCTTGAAGATAGCAAACTTTACAGTATTGAGAAGCTATGAGGCACAGCTAATGAGTTTGCCAATAGAGTAAAATTGTGGAAGAAAATGAGGGGAAACATCATGGCGAGCAATAAGATACTGGGGCAGTTGATCAGGACGGGAGAAGCAGCATGACACTGAACGATGCTGAATTGGAGGGGTTTCTTGTCGATCTGGAGTCTGACCGCGTCGAGCGTAAGGAGTCGCTTAAGGGTGATGCACCTGATAAGGTACGCCAGGCAGTTTGTGCATACGCTAATGATCTGCCCAATTACCGGAAACCGGGAGTCGTCTTCATAGGTGTCAAGGACGATGGTACGCCAAGTGGTTTGCGTATAACAGACGAATTGTTGCTGCAACTGGCCGACATCCGGTCAGATGGCAACATCGGGCCGATGCCGAGTTTGACCGTCGAGAAACGCAACCTCAGGGGGGCGGAAATCGCCGTCGTGACGGTCCAACCTGCCGATGCCCCACCCGTTAAATACAAAGGCCGCATCTACATCCGCACCGGTCCAAGACGAGACATCGCCAGTCGGCAAGACGAACGCATCCTCAACGAGAAGCGACGTCACCGGGATCTGCCCTTCGATTTGCAGCCGGTTTCGTTTGCCACACTCGCCGATCTCAATCGCACGATATTTGAGTCGGAATACCTGCCAAGTGCCTTCGCTGCTGATGTAGTGGCGGCTAATCAAAGAACCTATGAAGAACGACTGGCCACTTGCCGGATGATCGAATCGGCGGATCAACCGGTACCCACCGTGCTTGGTTGTGTTGTCCTCGGCAACCGGCCACGCGACCTCGTGCCGTGCAACTACATCCAGTTCCTGAGAATCGACGGCACCGATCTAAGCGATCCGATCCATGACGAAGAAACCATCGATGGCAGATTGAGTGACATGCTGCGCCGTCTTGACGACAAATTGGAATCACATATTCGAACGGCGGTCGATGTCAGCTCTCAGAATGTGGAAAAACGGCACGCCGATTACCCGCTGGCGGCGTTGCAGCAACTCGTCCGCAATGCGGTGATGCATAGAGCGTATGAAGCAACCCATGCGCCGATCCGCATTACCTGGTTCAGCGACCGTATAGAAATCATGAACCCAGGCGGCCCATTCGGAATGGTAACGCAGCAGAACTTCGGCAATCCCGGCATCACCGATTACCGCAATCCAAACCTTGCAGAAGCGATGAAGGTTCTCGGCTATGTGCAACGTTTCGGCGTGGGGATCGCACTTGCGCGTCGTCTTCTGGACGAGAACGGAAACCCACCTCCGCGTTTCGAAACCCACGAGGGCCATGTGCTGGTTGAAGTGCGGAGAGCAGTATGAGCATCCCTGTTCTCACCTTTTTCAATAACAAGGGCGGTGTAGGGAAGACTTCGCTTGTTTACCACCTTTCCTGGATGTTTTCCGAGCAAGGCATCAGGGTGTTAGTGGCTGACCTCGATCCCCAAGCCAATCTGACTTCCGCTTTTCTGGACGAAGACAAACTGGAAAACATCTGGGAGCAACAAACTACGGCTGCCAACACCATATTCCGTTGCATCCAGCCGTTGTTGGAAGTCGGCGATATTCGCTCGGCCGAGTTTGAAATAATCACGCCCAATCTGGCGCTGATTCCGGGTGATCTTGCCTTGTCCGGCGTTGAGGATCATCTTTCGGACGAATGGCCAAAAAGTATGGGGGACAGCAATCTCAAGCGCCCTTTCCGTGTCTTAACCGCTTTCTGGCAAGTAGCGCAGGAAGCCGCCGTGCGTTTTGAGGCGGACATTATTCTCTTCGATGTCGGCCCCAATCTCGGCGCAATCAACCGGTCGGCGCTCATTGCATCGGACTATGTGGTGATCCCCTTGGGCGCAGATTTGTTTTCGCTGCAAGGGTTGCGCAACCTTGGCCCCACCCTGCGCAGTTGGCGCGGGCTATGGAAAAAGCGGCTGGACAACTGGTCAACTCCGGGCTTTGAAATTCCCAAAGGCGAAATGCGCCCAGTCGGTTATATCGCCCAGATGCATGGCAACATTCGCCTTAGTCGCCCTGTTAAGGCCTACAACCGTTGGCTAAACCGCATTCCTGAAGAATACCGGCGCTACGTATTAGGTGACGACACGATGGAAGCGCCGCCGATCGGGCAAGACCCGCTTTGTCTTGCCATGGTGAAGCACTACCAGAGCCTGATCCCCCTCGCACAGGAAGCGCGCAAACCGATGTTCTATCTCAAAGTGGCTGACGGCGCCATCGGTGCCCACGCCAATGCCGCCCAAAGTGCCTATAAAGATTTCCAAATATTGGCGCGCAAAATTTTGGAACGGATTGGTTTCCCAGATGCCTAATTTATTTCAGAGGAACCGTTCGATTCACCTGACAAACCGTTTTCGCATGTGTTGGGCTGGATGTTTTATCAGCAAGGCAGGGCGCACTGACCGATGAGCAAAAAGCAAAAACTAGAACTCACCTGGATCGGCAAGGATGCGCGGCCTAAGCTGGAGCCGCGCATTTTGCTGGAAGATCCGGCGAGGAGTTATCACGCGAAGCATCGGGTGACGGAGGGCGATATCTTCGACAACCGGCTGATCTTCGGCGACAACCTGCTGGCGCTGAAGGCGCTGGAGGCAGAATTTGCGGGGAAGGTGAAGTGCGTGTTCATTGATCCGCCGTATAACACCGGCAGCGCGTTCACGCATTATGATGACGGGGTAGAGCACTCCATCTGGCTGTCGCTGATGCGCGACCGGCTGGAGATTATTCGGCGCTTGCTGGCGGATGACGGTTCGCTGTGGATTACTATTGATGATCGAGAAATGCCTTATTTGAGGGTTCTCCTTGATGAGGTTTTCGGTCGAAAGTCCTTCGTTGCACAAAACGTTTGGCAGAAGCGATATTCGCGTGACAACAACTCTGCAATCGGGGACGTTCACGATTACGTTATCTGCTACGCCATAGATGCGGAGCGGTTCAAAACGGTACGAAACCGGATTGAACCGGATGCTAAGACGCGTTCTGCGTATAGAAATCCTAATAACGATCCCCGAGGACCTTGGCGTCTCGTTCCAATGTCAGGCGCAGAGCTACGCCCGAATCAGCAGTACCCAGTCACAACCCCAAGTGGAAAAATTATCTACCCACCTGAAGGCCGTCATTGGTCGGTGCTTGAAGACAAATTCCAGAAACTTGTCGCCGATGGCAAAGTATTCTTTGGTAAAAAGGGCGACTCAGCACCTGGGCTAATCCGCTACTTTTCCGAGATTGAGGGGCTGGTGCCGTGGACGTGGTGGCCGCACGAAGAGGTTGGACATACAGACGAATCGAAAAAAGAGATTCATGCTCTATTTGGCAAGACTGACGCTTTTGATACCCCCAAACCTGAGCGCCTTCTGAAAAGAGTTTTGGAAATTGCCACCAACCCCAACGACCTCGTCCTCGATTCCTTCGCCGGTTCCGGCACCACCGGCGCGGTCGCCCACAAGATGGGCCGCCGCTGGATCATGGTGGAGTTGGGCGAGCATTGCCACACGCACATTATTCCGCGCCTGCAAAAGGTGATTGACGGCGAAGATCAGGGCGGCATCAGTAAGGCGGTGAACTGGCAAGGGGGCGGCGGCTTCCGTTACTACACCCTCGCGCCCAGTCTGTTGCAGCAAGACCGCTGGGGGCAGTGGGTCATCAACAAGGCATACAACGCGGAGATGCTGGCGCAAGCCTTGTGCAAGCTGGAGGGCTTTACCTATGCGCCTTCTGACGCGCATTACTGGCAGCACGGCTTTTCTACCGAGCGGGATTTTATCTACGTCACCACCGCCAGCCTGAACCATGAGCAGTTGCAGCAGCTTTCCGATGCAGTGGGGGTGAAGCGCAGCTTGCTGGTGTTGTGTACCGCTTTCCGTGGTCGGGGCGAGTATCCGAATCTTACTGTCAAGAAAATTCCCAAGCAGGTGCTGTCGCGTTGTGAGTGGGGGCATGATGATTATTCGTTGCAGATCGAGAATTTACCGCAGGCGGCGCCTAAGCCGGGGCAGGTGGATTTATTTTGAAAGGCAATTTATCCGCAGATTACGCAGATTTCCGCAGATTAAAATCAAAACCAAAATAATGTTGGGGGTTAATCTGCGTAATCTGCGTAATCTGCGGATAGATAGGTTTTGGTATGAAGGATTTTGTCTGCATGAGTCTGTGTAATCTGCGGATGATGAAAGGTTTCCATGAACAGTGATGAGCAAACATTTGCGATTATCGGTGCGGCGATGGCGGTGCATCGGGAGCTTGGGCATGGTTTTCTGGAAGCGGTTTATCAAGAGGCTTTGGCAATCGAGTTTGTCCAGCAAGGCATTCCATATGCCCGCGAGATAGAGTTGCCAATTCAATATCGTGGGCGGCAACTCAGTACAGGGTATCGTGTTGATTTTCTCTGTTTTGACGAGGTGATTGTTGAGTTAAAGGCACTGGACAAGCTGACAACTCGGGAAGAAGCGCAAGTTATCAATTATCTGAAAGCGGGTGACAAATCACGCGGATTGCTGCTGAATTTCGGGAACAAGAGCCTTGAACATAAGCGCCTAGTTCTTAATCTGCGTGAATCTGCGCAATCTGCGGATGAAAGAAATCCATGAAGAAGACCAAACAGGCTGTTGCCGTGACCTTGCCGCTTTATGGCCGGGTGCAGGAGATTCTGGACGCGGCTCGCACCAACATTGCACGCACAGTCAATACGACGCAGGTGGTTGCCAATTGGCTGATCGGGCGGGAGATCGTTGAGGAGGAGCAGCGCGGGAAGCGGCGCGCCGGTTATGGACTGCAATTGGTGGAGCAGCTTTCGGAGAAGCTGACGACCGAGTTTGGGAAAGGCTGGTCGTCACAGTCTTTGTTCTACATGAAACAGTTTTACCAGTGCTATCCACGCTTATTGCCGGAGGGTGAGATTCTCCACGCGGTGCGTGGAGAATCTCCAAAGGCAATCATTTTCCACGCGTTGCGTGGAGAATCTGGAGTGGTGCGTTCGATTTTGGCTGATCCATTGGTCAGGAATGATGGGCAGATTACGAACGCAGTGCGTGCGGAATTGCCGGAGTCATGGCAACCGGGTGCGTTGCACCCGCATCTTTCCTGGACGCATTACCGGACGCTGCTACGAGTTAGCCGTTCTGAGGCGCGGAATTTCTATGAAATCGAGGCGATTCACAATGCTTGGTCGGCGCGGGAACTGGAGCGGCAGATCAGCAGCTTGTTGTTCGACCGGCTGGCGAAGAGCAAGGATAAAAAGGGACTCATGCGCTTAGCTGTGCATGGACAGGAAGTGTCGCAGCCGATTGATGTGTTGAAAGACCCGCTGATACTGGAGTTCCTCGGCCTGCCCGAATCACCGAGACTGGTGGAATCCAAGCTGGAGCAGGCGCTGATCGGTAACCTGCAAACCTTTTTGATGGAGCTGGGCAAGGGCTTTGCCTTTGTGTCGCGGCAGGAGCGCATCACGCTCGATGGCGACCATTTTTACATTGACCTGGTTTTCTATCACACGGTGTTGAAGTGCTTTGTGTTGATAGACCTGAAAGTGGGCAAACTGACCCACGGCGACCTTGGGCAGATTCAGTTTTATGTGAATTACTATGATCGTGAACGGCGCACCGAAGGCGACAACCCAACCTTGGGCTTGATCCTGTGCCCGGACAAAAATGATGCCGTGGTGAAATACACGCTGGGGGAACAGCAAGAGAGCAACATTTTTACCAGCCGCTATCAGCTTCATTTGCCAACCGTCGAAGAACTTGAAAACGAGCTTCGACGAGAACTCCGTTTTTTGACACCTCCAGGTGACAAGGCAACTATTAGGAAAAACCGAATAGTTGCTCCGAAAGCCGCGTCCAGCTTGAAGAAGGCGGTATTGAAAAAGAAAACGGAGTTTCAGTGAAGACTAATTTGTGCTCAAGTTATGTCGTAACTAATAAGGGGAAAGCCGAATGAACCGCCATGTCAACGCCATTGCTGGCCGGTTGAGTTTGCGCGCGCCGCAGCGGCGCTCGCTGGAGATTCTGGATCGCATCACGGAAATCGCGCCGCCGGGCAAGGATGCGGATATTGCCGCTGTGCTGGAGATCATCCGCAGCGAATTTCCGTCGGTGACGGATTTCGAGCGCGAGTTTCCATCGCTGTGTTTTGCGCTGGCCACGGGTGTCGGCAAGACGCGGTTGATGGGCGCGTTTATCAGCTATTTGCACTTGGCGCACGGTATCAATAATTTCTTCGTACTCGCGCCCAATCTGACCATCTATAACAAGTTGATCGTGGATTTTTCTGACCGTACGCATCCGAAGTATGTGTTCAAGGGGGTTTCGGAATTCGCCATTGATGCGCCTTCCATCATCACCGGCGATAACTACGACCAGCGCGATCCTGCCAGTGGAACCTTGTTCGGCGGAGTGCGCATCAATATTTTCAATATCTCAAAGATCACTTCCGAGATGCGCGGCGGCAAGGCGCCGCGCATCAAGCGACTTTCGGAATATATCGGGGAGAGTTATTTCGATTACCTGGCCGGGCTGCCAGACTTGGTGCTGCTGATGGATGAATCGCATCGTTATCGCGCCAGTGCGGGTATCCGGGCGATCAATGAATTGAAACCAATTCTGGGTTTGGAGCTGACGGCAACGCCATTTATTGAAGGGGCTAAGGGAGCTGTGCCATTCAAGAATGTCATTCTTGACTACCCTTTGGGCAAGGCGATGGAAGATGGTTTTGTCAAAGAGCCTGCGGTAGTAACGCGCAAGAATTTCAATCCGGCTGGAATGTCGCGGGAGGAAATCGAACGGCTGAAGCTGGAAGATGGCGTGCGCCTGCATGAAAGTGTGAAGGTGGAGCTGGAGACCTATGCCCGCGAAACCGGCAACGCTATCGTCAAGCCATTTCTGTTAGTTATTGCGCGCGATACTACTCACGCAAGCCAATTGTTGGCGCTGATTCAGTCCAACGCTTTCTTCGATGGGCGGTACAAGGACAAAGTCATTCAGGTGGACTCCAGCAAGACCGGCGCGGAAGAAGAGGAAATGATTGCCCGTCTGCTCAAGGTGGAACACACCGAAGAGCCGACCGAGATTGTCATTCACGTCAACATGCTGAAAGAAGGCTGGGACGTGACCAACCTCTACACCATCGTACCTTTGCGCGCCGCCAATGCACGGATTTTGATCGAGCAATCCATTGGTCGCGGGTTGCGTCTGCCCTATGGCAAGCGCACCGGAGTAATCGCCGTGGATCGGCTCAACATCATTGCGCATGACAAGTTTCAGGAAATCATCAATGAGGCGAACCGACCCGATTCTGCAATCCACTTGCAGGCGGTGGTGCTGGATGACGGCGATTTCGGACAGAAGACTGAAACAGTCGTTTCGCAGTCACAGCTCGCCACCAAGCTTGGATTAAAGCCTTCCGATGCAACAACCAGTACAAAAGTAGCAGGGCAGGACGAGCTGCCAGTTTTTACCAAACCGGAAGAGCAGAAGGTGGCGCAGATCGCTTATGACGTGATCCGAAAAATGGAGGGCCAACCCACGACTGTGCCGACGCTGGCGCATTTGATGAAACCCGAGATACAGGCGGCTATCGTCAAGGCGGTGGAGGAGCAGCATCGGCCTACCCAAATGGAATTGGAAGGTGTAACGGAGAGACCGGACTTCGCGGCAGTCGTGGCGAAAACGGTGGAGCTGGTGACGCAGCAGACGATAGAAATCCCGCGCATATTGGTCGTGCCGAAGGGTGAGGTGAAATCCGGCTTCAAGCCGTTCTCACTGAAACTGGATACTCTTAAGTACCCGGCAGTGTCTGATGAGTTGTGGATTCAACACTTGCGCACCAACCAACTTGAGGTAGTGACCTTGGGTGCAGGTGGCCTGGAAGAAAGGCGTTTAGAAGATTACGTTGTCAGTGGCCTGGTGAATTTCGACGACGTTTCTTATGACGATCAGGCAGACCTGTTGTATGACCTGGCCTCGCAGACGGTGCGGCATTTTATGACCTACCTTTCCGAGGACGACACCCGCAAGGTGTTACGTTGCTACCAACGAGACATTACACGATTCATTCACGTCCAAATGCAGGAGCATAGTTGGGAAGAAGTTGTCGAATATGAAGTGGTCGTGAGCAAAGGATTTACCGAGTTAAAGCCCAGTGCTTACACTTATTCCGTCAATGAGCCGCCAGCGGATTACCGCGTGTCCCCGGACGACAAGAGCAATATGTCGAAGTACGTTTTTGGCGGGTTCAAGCGGTGCCTGTATCCAATACAGAAATTCGATTCGGAAGCGGAGCGCGTGCTTGCCGTCATACTCGAACGTGATGCCTTGAAGTGGTTTAAGCCCACAAAAGGGCAGTTTCAGATTTTATATGGTTCAGATCATCTTGAATATCAGCCGGACTTTGTTGCTGAGACGGATGAGGCAATCTACATGCTGGAACCAAAAGCCAGTAACCAGATGACCGACCCCATTGTGCTTGCCAAAAAAGAGTCGGCAATCAAATGGTGCAAGAATGGGTCGGATTATGCGAAAAGGAATGGCGGTAAGCCTTGGCGCTATGTGTTGATTCCGCATAATGCGATTGCGGTGAATATGATGCTGGATGGATTGGCTGGGCAGTTTGGCGAATAATGGTGTGAGAACGCAGCGCTTGTCTTATGCATCCTGATCGCAAAAATTACTACTGGCGCATCGCCGGGTTCTATTTTTTCTATTATGCCTTCGTGGGGATGTTTGCGCCCTATTGGAGCCTGTATCTCAAGTCTATCCATTTTGACGCCATCGAGATCGCCACCCTGATGTCGATACAGCCGGTGATGCGCATGATCGCACCCAATATCTGGGGTTGGCTGGCCGATGGAGGGTATGACACGGTGATGCGAAGCATTCGGTGCGGGAATACCCTCCCCGCCGCCGCTGATGAAACAACTAGCCATTCGACTAGGTCACCAAAAGTCGGCGACCAAGTCGCTGGTTATCCCGCACCAGAGGGCTATGCCCCACCGTCTCGCAGCGGCACCGGTAAAAGGTCGCAAGTGGTGCAAATCGCCGCGACCCTGAGCGCGGCGTGCTATCTCGGCGTGTTTGCCACTACCAGCTTCTGGGGGATGTTTTTGGTGCTGGGCTTGATGAGCTTTTTCTGGAGCGCCTCGATGCCGCTGGTAGAGGCGACCACGCTCAGTTATCTCGGCAAGCATAGCGCACGCTACGGGCGTCTCCGTTCATGGGGTTCGGTCGGTTTTATCATCGCGGTGGTGGGTCTGGGTTATGCCTTCGACTACATCGCGATCGCCTGGCTGCTATGGGCCGGACTGGTCTGTGAACTCGGCATCCTGATCTTTGCCCGGCAGATTCCGTCCACCGAAGTGCTGGCGCATCACACCGATCATCAACCGGTCAGGCAAATCATCGTGCAACCGCGCGTGCTGGCCCTGTTCAGCGCGTGTTTCCTGATGTCTGTCGCACACGGGCCTTATTATACTTTCTACTCGATCTACCTGGTCGAACACGGCTACGCGAAAAGCGCGGTGGGCGGATTATGGGCGCTCGGCGTGATCAGCGAAATCGGCGTGTTCTTCCTGATGCCATGGCTGGTCAATCGATTCGGGTTTACCCGCATCCTGCTGGCCAGTTTCAGTGCCGCTGTCGTGCGTTTCATGCTGATCGGCTGGTGCGTGGATTTTCTGTCATTGCTGCTGATTGCGCAGCTGCTGCATGCAGCCACCTTCGGCGCATATCACGCTGCCTCGATGGGGCTGGTTCATGAGTTCTTTCGGGGACGGCACCAGTCCAAGGGCCAGGCGCTGTTCGGCAGTTTTACCTATGGCGCAGGCGGGATGCTGGGCGGCCTGGCGAGCGGTCCGATCTGGGAGCATTACGGTGCCAGTGTGCTGTTTTCCTGCAGCGCAGCTGCGGGGTTGCTGGGGTTGTTGTTGATATTGTTGAAGCAGGGTATGTCGGCAGGCGAACAATATGCTGGGTAAACGCAGCAAACATTATTCCCTATTTCTGTGAGTTTCTTCTTTCTCCGGAAAGCCTTCTTTCCTGCAGTTCCGGGTAGAGTTTCGCGGGATTCTTTCTTCTGTCCCCGATTCGCTTTCGGCGGTCTTCTATATATTGATTCCTGTCCGCAGTTTCCGGGAAATCCCGGTCAGAGCCCGGGGTCTTGGGGGGGGTGCGTTGCAGCATGCCGATGTCGGCACCATGGGCAATCACGTATTCCGCAAACCGGATATTTTTTTCAACCGCTTCTATATAGAGGTTTGGCCCGTTAAAATGTTTTTCAAGCAAATGGTAAGCGCCATGCAGGGTTTCATCCATGCGTTTTTTGGCGCTTTGGTAAAAACCCGGTGTTTTTATCACCAGATCCCGGGGGGAAGAAAACAGAACCTTGTTGTTGCCTCTCGCGTCGAGTTTTTGTGCGATTCCGGCCAGAGCAAACTCCTTGTACAGGCGGTCATGGCATTTTTCGAGATAACATCGATCCGCCATTTGCGCCAGTATGTCTGCTGAAGCCAGCATGCTGCCTATTTCACGATAAACCTCGGGTACCCGGATGCGCTCCACCGGAATTTCATAGCCGGTGTAATGCACCACTTGCGCTGCTGTTTCCGCCAGATCGCCCATGCCGACCTCGTGCATATACTGCTTCAACATTTCCGCGCTGCGTGCTACATGAATCAGGGTGTATTCGGCACCCTGCTTGCCCTCTTCGATACCCCGTTTGCGCAGATAACCACTGTCGTGAAACAGTGCCAGCAATATCCCAAAGATAAATAGCCTCTCGCCCAATCCATCCCCGGCATTTTTCGAGCGCTCATAACCGTCCATCAAGCGCGCGCTGGCCAGTGTTACATCCAGAATGTGTTGCAAGTCGTGATAGCCCGTATCGCAGGGAGCATAGCCAGGATTCTCGCCGCGATAGAGCTGGGAAACATGATTGATCGCGTTGCGCACGATGCTGAAGTCGGCGTGGGGAAAAAGGCCAAGAAAAATATTTTCCAGCGCGTCACCAACTGCAACAGGGTCGGTCACGTTGACGGTGTTGGTCACATCAAAGTTGTTCCGACGAAATTTTGAATCCTTGTTATGCATGGCAATATGCTATCACGAAGCCGAAAACGTGTTGCGTGCTAAACCAGGGTCTGATTTTTCAAGGGGGAAATGCCCTGATTGACGATGAATGATCGGCCCATGGTTTTTGCAGGAATATTTGGCCTGTTTCTGGTTCGGACTGGCTGAAGGCATAATGCCAAGCCGAACCTGTTATGGCATAATCAACGGCTCTAATAACGAGTATCAGGCAAGCGAAATAACATGAAAGCGCAAACTCTTTACGACAAACTCTGGAGTGATCACGTGGTGCGGCAGGAAGCCGACGGCACCGCGTTGATCTATATCGACCGCCATCTGGTGCATGAAGTGACCAGCCCGCAGGCCTTCGAGGGGCTGAAGCTGGCCGGGCGCAAGGTATGGCGCACCTCGTCGATACTTGCCGTGGCTGATCATAACGTGCCGACTACCGGTCGCGCGCAGGGCATCACGGATCCGGTCTCGCGCTTGCAGGTGGATACGCTGGACAACAATTGCGCCGAGTTCGGTATCAACGAATTCAAGATGTCCGATGCGCGCCAGGGAATCGTGCATGTGATCGGGCCGGAGCAGGGCGCGACCCTGCCCGGCATGACAGTGGTGTGCGGCGATTCCCACACCAGCACGCACGGCGCCTTTGCCGCGCTGGCATTCGGCATCGGTACCTCCGAGGTCGAGCACGTGATGGCGACGCAGTGCCTGCTGATCAAAAAATCCAAAGCCATGCTGGTGCGGGTAGAGGGTGCGTTGGGCAAGGGTGTAACCGCCAAGGACATCGCGCTTGCGGTGATCGGCAAGATCGGGACTGCGGGCGGCACAGGTCATGCAATCGAGTTTGCCGGCAGCGCGATACGGGATCTTTCCATGGAAGGACGCATGACGTTATGCAACATGGCGATCGAGGCCGGCGCACGCGCCGGCATGGTCGCGGTGGACGACACCACCATCAGCTATCTCAAGGGACGGCCCTTTGCTCCACAGGGCGACTTGTGGGACAAGGCGGTTGCGTACTGGCACACTTTGCGCAGTGACGAAGGAGCACAATTCGATCAGGTTGTCGAACTGGATGCAGCCCGGATCAAGCCCCAGGTGACCTGGGGTACGTCGCCGGAAATGGTGGTGGCGGTGAACGGACGCGTGCCGGATCCTGCGACGATGAGCGATGCAGTCAAGCGCGATGCAGCCGAGCGCGCGCTGAAATACATGGATCTGGAGCCCAACACGCCGATTGCGGAGATCAGCATCGACAAGGTATTTATCGGTTCATGTACCAATTCGCGCATAGAAGATCTGCGCGCGGCGGCGCTGATAGCCCGTGGCAAACACGTGTCGGCGAACGTCAAGTTGGCGATGGTGGTGCCCGGTTCCGGCCTGGTGAAACGGCAGGCCGAACAGGAAGGGCTTGATAAAATCTTTATCGCGGCCGGTTTTGAATGGCGTGAGCCGGGCTGCTCGATGTGCCTGGCAATGAATGACGACAAGCTCTCGCCCGGGGAGCGCTGCGCTTCGACTTCCAACCGCAATTTCGAGGGGCGACAGGGGCAGGGCGGACGTACTCATCTGGTCAGCCCGGAAATGGCTGCGGCTGCAGCAATCGCAGGGCATTTTGTTGATATCAGTGTGGTTAATTAAAAGGAGTTGCAGATGAAAGCGGTTGTGTTGATCTTGGCGGTATTGTTCCTGGCAGGTTGCAATACAATGGAAGGGCTGGGCAAGGATATTAAAAAGGGCGGCACTGCTATAGAAAAGGCGGCTGAAAAGTAATGAAAAAATTTACCGTACTGAACGGGGTAGTCGTGCCGCTGGACAGGGCCAATGTGGATACTGATGCGATCATCCCCAAACAGTTTTTAAAGTCGATCAAGCGTTCCGGTTTCGGCCCGAATCTGTTCGATGAATGGCGTTACCTGGATCACGGCGAGCCGGGCAGGGATAATTCCAAGCGTCCGTTGAACATGGATTTCGTGTTGAACCAGCCGCAATATAAAGACGCGCAGATTTTGCTGGCACGCGAGAATTTCGGCTGCGGATCGTCGCGCGAGCACGCGCCCTGGGCGCTGGAAGATTACGGATTCCGCGCCATTATTGCGACCAGCTTTGCCGACATTTTTTTCAATAACTGCTTCAAGAACGGCTTGCTGCCGATTCGCCTGACTCCAGAACAGGTTGATGAATTGTTCAGGGAGGTATCTGTCAATGCGGGATACAAGCTGATCATCGATCTGGAACAGCAAACCATAGGCGCACCAAATGGCAAGGTATACAAGTTTGATGTGGAAGCCTTCCGTAAACACTGTTTATTGAACGGTCTGGACGACATCGGTTTGACTCTGCAGCATGTGGATGAGATCAATGCGTACGAGGAAAATCACCGCGCCACACAGCCGTGGCTGTTTGCGTGACCAAGGGACAATTCTGCCAATATACAATTCTGAACGGGAAACAAATGAAAATTACGGTATTGCCGGGTGACGGCATCGGGCCGGAAATTGTCGCTCAAGCAGCCAAAGTGCTTGAGGTGTTGCGTCGCGACGGACTGAAAGTCGAACTGGAGTATGCGCATATCGGCGGCGCAGGCTACGATGCGGCGGGTGATCCATTTCCGCCCGCGACTGAAAAGCTGGCGCTTGCAGCAGACGCGATACTGCTCGGCGCGGTAGGCGGCTATCAGTACGACAAGCTGGCGCGCCCATTGCGTCCCGAGCAGGGCCTGTTGCGCATTCGCAAGGGCCTGGGCTTGTTTGCCAACCTGCGCCCCGCGCTGGTGTATCCGGAGCTGGTGAATGCTTCCAGCCTGAAGCCGGAACTGGTGTCCGGACTGGATATCATGATTCTGCGTGAACTGACCGGCGACATCTATTTCGGGCAGCCGCGCGGTATACGCACGCTGGACAACGGTGAGCGCCAGGGTTTCGATACCATGCACTACAGCGAGTCCGAGATCCGCCGTGTGGCGCATGTCGGATTCCAGATCGCAATGAAGCGCGCCGGTAAAAATGCCCGGGCAAAGATGTGTTCGGTAGACAAGGCCAACGTGCTGGATACCAGCATGTTCTGGCGCGAAATCGTGACCGATGTGGCCAGGGAATACCCGCAGGTCGAGTTGTCGCACATGTACGTGGATAACGCAGCGATGCAACTGGTGCGTGCACCGAAGCAGTTCGACGTGATTCTGACGGGCAACATATTCGGCGATATTTTGTCGGACGAAGCGTCGATGTTGACCGGGTCAATCGGCATGTTGCCGTCTGCTTCACTGGATGCGAACAACAAGGGCCTGTACGAGCCTTGCCATGGCTCGGCACCCGATATTGCCGGCAAGGACATCGCTAACCCCTTGGCGACCATCCTGTCGGTGGCCATGATGATGCGCTATACCTTTGCGCATGAAGATATCGCGCAGCGCATCGAAACCGCAGTGCGCAAAACGCTGCAGCAGGGATTGCGGACTGCGGATATTGCCGAAGCGGGCAATCAGAAGATCGGTACAGCCGCGATGGGTGATGCGGTAGTCGCGTCACTGTAAAATACATTTTAGAGAGAAGAATTAATGAATAAGCAATATGACGTTTGTATCCTGGGCGCGACCGGTGCGGTGGGCGAGGCGATGCTGTCGATACTGGAACAGCGCAAGTTTCCGGTGCGCAATCTTTACCCGTTGGCATCCAGCCGTTCAGCCGGTTCGACCGTGCAGTTCAATGGCGCAGAGATGACCGTGATCGACGTGGATGATTTTGATTTCGCCAAGGCCCAGATCGGATTGTTTTCGGCCGGCGGCAGCGTGTCGGAAAAATATGCACCGATCGCAGCGGCAGCGGGTTGTGTGGTGATCGACAATACTGCGCATTTTCGTTATGACCGCGACATTCCGTTGGTGGTGCCGGAAGTCAATCCGCACGCCATCGCGCAATATAAGAATCGCGGGATCATCGCCAATCCAAACTGTTCAACCATCCAGATGCTGGTGGCGCTCAAACCTATCCATGACGCTGTGGGTATCGCGCGTATCAACGTGGCGACATACCAGGCGGTGTCCGGTACCGGCAAGGAGGCGATCGACGAGCTGGCCGCGCAGACCCGCGCGCTGTTCAATCAGCAGGATATCAAGGCCGAGGTGTACCCGAAGCGTATTGCTTTTAACGTGTTGCCGCAGATCGATGTGTTCATGGAGAACGGTTACACCAAAGAAGAGATGAAAATGGTGTGGGAGACCCACAAGATTATGGAAGACGATTCCATTCAGGTCAATCCGACTGCGGCACGTGTGCCGGTGTTCTATGGGCATTCCGAAGCTGTGCACATTGAAACCCGAAAAAAAATCACGGTGGCCGAAGCGCGTGCCCTGCTGGAAAAGGCTCCGGGCGTAGTCGTGATGGACAAGCACGAACCGGGCGGCTACCCGACGGCAATCGAAGCGGCAGGAAACGACGCGACTTACGTCGGGCGTATCCGCGAAGATATCTCGCATCCAATGGGCCTGGATCTGTGGGTGGTCAGCGATAATGTGCGAAAGGGTGCGGCGTTGAATAGTGTGCAAATTGCGGAAATTTTAATTGCGAATTACCTCAATTGAGACATAATGCGAAGCATGTTATTAGCTTGTGCTGATAACTCTATGATGTTATTTTATATTCTCTAATAAATAAGGTGAGGGTGATCGCGTGCACAAATCACTACTAAAGCTGTTTTGCATTGTTGCTGCTTTGATGTTGTCTACTACTGTTTTCGCAGTAGGCTTGGGCGGAATAAATGTGGCTTCCGCTTTGGGGCAAACGCTTAAGGCTGACATAGCATTAGCGGACATCAGCAAGACTGAAAAAGACAGTCTGGTTGTTGGCCTTGCCTCACCAGATGACTATAAGAGTTCCGGCCTGGAATACCCCTAT